>JAYSYB010000212.1:0-5957 GCA_043716775.1 Rubrivivax sp. | reverse complement strand
TGTCCACGGCGTGTTCGTCCAGCGCCAAGGTCTTTGCGGCTGCGCAGCGCATGATCGACGCCGGCATCGTCGACGCGGCCGTGGTCGGCGGCGTGGACAGCCTGTGCATGACCACGCTGTACGGCTTCAAGAGCCTGGAACTGGTGTCGGACGACATCTGCCGGCCTTGGGACGCCACGCGCTCGGGGCTGTCACTGGGCGAAGCCGCCGCCTTCGCGCTGGTCGAGCGGGATGCCGACGCGCCAAGGGCCTGGCTGCTGGGCGCTGGCGAATCCAGCGACGGCCACCACATGAGCAGCCCGCACCCCGAAGGGGCGGGCGCGGCCGCCGCCATGCGCGGCGCCCTGGCGCAGGCGGGGCTGCAGACCGGCGACATCGACCACCTCAACCTGCACGGAACCGGCACACCGGGCAACGACGCGGCCGAGGACAAGGCCGTCAGCGCCGTCTTCGGCACCACACTGCCCTGCAGCAGCACCAAGGGCTACACGGGGCACACGCTGGGGGCTGCGGGCGGCGTGGAAGCGGTGATTGCCATGCTGGCGCTGCGGCACAGCTTCATGCCCGCGGGCCTGAACGTGCAGACGCCAGACCCGGCGCTTCGCACGCTGTACCTGCGCGAACCGCGTCAACAGCGGCTGCGCGCGGTGGCCAGCAATTCCTTCGGCTTCGGCGGCAGCAATGCCAGCCTGATCTTTGGTGCAGCATCATGATGCTGCACGTCAAAGTCAGTGGCATCGGTCTGCTGGGGCCCGGCCTGGCGGACTGGGCTAGCGGCCAGGCCCTGCTGCAGGATGCACGGTTGTGGCAACCCGCCGCCACGGCCGTGCCCGCACCCGGCCGCCTGCCGCCCACCGAACGGCGCCGTGCCGGGCTGGTGGTGAAGGCGTCGATCGTGGTCGCGGACCAGGCGTTGTCCGCGTCGGGGCTGGATGCGGCGAACCTGGCCACCGTCTTCAGCAGTTCCACCGGCGACCCCAGCAACTGCCACTTGCTGTGCGAAGCGCTGGCGGCGCCAGAACGCCTGGTGTCGCCGACCCGCTTCACCAATTCCGTCCACAACGCACCAGCCGGCTACTGGCACATTGCCGCGCAGTCGCGCGCGGCATCGACGAGCCTGGCGGCCTTTGATGCGAGTTTTGCCGCCGGCTTGCTGGAAGCCGCCGTGCAGTGCGTGGCCACTGGCGAACCCGTGTTGCTGGTGGCTTGCGACGTGCCCTACCCCGAACCGCTGCACGCTGTGCGGCCGGTGACTGACGTGTTTGCCGTGGCGCTGCTGCTGTGCCCGGCGTCTGCCGACGGGCGGTGGCTGGCCATGCAGACCACGCCAGCGGCCGCCGCCAGGGTGACGACCCCCTGCGCCCACGAAGGCCTGGAAGCCGTGCGCCGTGGCATCCCGGCTGCGCGCGTGCTGCCTTTGCTGCTGGCGCTGGCCGACCGCCATGCGGCCGATGTGGTGATCGAAGGCCTGAGCGGCATGGCGCTGCAGGTTCAGGTTGGCGTACGGGCTGACGGGCATGCGGACGGACATGCGGACGGGCAGGTTGACGGCGAGGTTGACGGACAGGTTGACGAACAGACGGCACCCTCATGAATCCCCAAATTCTCGACCACGCCGGCATCGCCGCGCGGGTGCCGCACAGCGGCAGCATGTGCCTGCTGCACGGCGTGCGCGCCTGGTCTGCACAGCACATAGAGTGCAGCGCCTTGAGCCACCGCGACCCGGCCAACCCGTTGCGTGTGCAGGGCGCCCTCTTGGCCTGCAACGGCATCGAATACGCTGCGCAGGCCATGGCACTGCACGGCGCTTTCAACGCCCCGCCCGGCAGCGCACCGATGCCGGGCTTCCTGGCCAGCGTGCGCGATGTGCGCCAGCAAGTGCCGCGGCTGGACACGGTGGAAGGTGAGCTTCTTGTCCATGTCTACAAATTGGCGGGTGACCACCGACAGGCCTTGTATGCCTTCACCTTGCACGACGAACGCGGCACCCTGCTGGTGGACGGCCGCGCCACCGTGATCCTGAGCGCCTGACATGAGCGCCCTGCCCTGAAGCTGTCTGGACAGAATCACATCGACACACCCGCATGAACAAACCCCTGCATGGCAAACGCGCACTCGTCACTGGCGCCAGCGGCGCCATTGGCTCTGCCATCGCCCGCCGGCTGGCTGCCGACGGCGCCAGCCTGCTGCTGCACGGCCACAGCCGGCCTGAGGCGTTGCAGGCGCTGGCCGACGAAATCAGGGCCGCCGGCGGCGACGCCGAGTCCTGGGCTTTCGACATCGCTGACGACGACTCCACCGCTGCCGCCGTGGCGCTGATGCTCAAGGCCGGCCCGGTGCAGATCATCGTCAACAACGCCGGCGTGCACGACGACGCGGTATTCCCCGGCATGAAGCCACAGCAGTGGCACCGCGTCATCGATGTGTCGCTGCACGGTTTTTTCCGCGTCACGCAACCGCTGCTGCTGCCGATGTTGCGCACGCGCTGGGGCCGCATCCTCAACCTGTCGTCGGTCACCGCGCTGGCGGGCAACCGCGGGCAGGTCAACTACGCGGCGGCCAAGGGTGCGCTCAACAGCGCGACCAAGGCACTGGCGCTGGAGGTGGCCAGCCGTGGCGTCACCGTCAACGCCATCGCGCCCGGGCTCATCGATTCGCCGATGGCAGCGTCGGCCTTCGACGCAGAAGCCGTCAAGCGCCTGGTGCCGGTGCAGCGCGCGGGCACGCCCGAAGAAGTGGCCGCGCTGGCGGGCTTTCTCGCTAGCACCGAGGCTGGCTACATCACGGGGCAGGTGATCTCGATCAATGGCGGGCTCTACTGAAGTGCCGCTGACCCGTCGCCGCGCTGCGCTTGGACTCGTTGCTTGCACCGGCAACAGCCTTCTCAGCGGTTGCGGCACCCTCTGGCAGCCCAGCCCGATCACGATGAGCCTGCTGCATGACGACAACGCCTGCGTGGCGCAGGCACCGGTGCTGCTGGTGCTGCTGCCCGGCGCCCACATGCAACCGGCCGAGATGCTGCAGCAAGGCATGGTGCAGGCCGTGCGCCAGCGGCAGCTGGCGGTGGACGTGGTGGTGGCCGGTGCGGGGCTGGAATTCGTGTACGACGGCAGCATCCTCAGCCGCCTGCAGCAAGACGTGATCGAGCCGTACCGCGCACGCGGCTACCGGCGCATCTGGCTGGCCGGCATTTCGCTGGGCGGCTTTGTCGCCATCGGCTACGCGATGCGCCACCCGGGGCAGATTGAAGGCATCGTGGCGCTGGCGCCGTACCTGGGCCGGCGCGCGCTGGTGCAGGAAGTGGCGGCTGCGGGCGGGCCGGCGCGTTGGCGTAAAACGGCGGTGGCACGCAGCACCGACGACGTGGACCACGCAGCGTGGATGTGGCTGGCCTCAAAGCCCCAGGGTCCGGCGGCTGAGGCACCCATGCTGCACCTGGGCTACGGCCTTGAGGACCGCTTTGCCGAGGGCCACCGGCTGCTGACGCAGACGCTGCCGGCAGACCAGGTCAGCGTGGTGCCGGGCGGGCACGACTGGCCGGCTTGGCGGCCCTTGTGGTCGCAATGGCTCGACCGGCGGCTGCTGCCCACAGCGTGCAGCGCATGAAAGCGCAGCAGAAGTCGGTGCATGAGCGGGCGTTGATGCCGCCCGTTGCGGTTGTGGCGCAGGGCCTGGCCTGCGCCACCGGTGTGGGCTTGCAGACGTTGGCCGACGCGCTGCGCAGTGGCGCACAGACATTGCGGCCCAACGACTTCACCACCGGCCCGCTGCCGTGCTGGATTGGCCGCATGGCCGCCATCGAAGCAAGCCGCCTGCCGCCGGCCCTGGCGCACTGGGATTGCCGCGCCACGCGCGCGGCCTGGCTCGGGCTGCAGGCGGACGACTTCATCACCAGCGTCGCGACTGCGCGGCAGCGCGTTGGTGCGGCGCGGGTCGGCCTGGTGCTGGGCACGTCGGCGTCGACCATCGGCGTGTCGGAGCAGGCTTACGCCACACCCGCTGCCGACGGCGGTTTCCCGCCCGCGCTGCGCAGCGAGACGCTCAATTCAATCCACGCCGTGGCCGCCTTCGTGCAGGAAGCGCTGGCGCTGCAGGGGCCTTGCGTCACGGTGTCCACCGCTTGCTCGTCCAGCGCCAAGGCCTTCGCGCAAGCCGAACGCTGGCTGCGCCTGGACGTGGTGGACGCCGTGGTGGTGGCCGGCGTGGACGCGCTGTGCGGCAGCGTGCTCTACGGCTTCGCGTCGCTGCAGCTGTTGTCACCCGAAACCTGCCAACCTTTTGCGGCCGCGCGACGCGGCATCAGCGTGGGCGAGGCGGCGGGCTTTGTGCTGCTAGAGCGCAGAACCGACAACAGCATCGACAGCGGCAGCTTGCAGCTGCTGGGCCACGGCGAAAGCAACGACGCCCACCACATGTCCACGCCGCACCCGCAAGGCCTGGGCGCGGAAGCGGCGCTCGATGCCGCGCTGGTGCGGGCCGGCCTGGACGCGCACGCCATCGACTTTCTGCACCTGCACGGCACCGGTACCGCGCGCAACGACGACGTGGAAGCCGCGCTGGTGGCGCGCCGCTACCGCGCCGATGTGCACGCCGGCGCCACCAAGGGCCTGAGCGGCCACACGATGGGTGCGGCTGGCATCGTCGGCGCGCTCGTAAGCCTGCTCGCACTGCGCGACGGACTCTGCGCCGGTACCGCGCATACAGCAGCCGCAGACCCGGCGATGGGTACAGTCTTCGCGCAACAGTTGCATCTGATACCTAACGTCAAAACTGTGCATCTTTCCGCCAGCCACTCCTTTGGTTTCGGTGGCAACAACTGCGTGCTGGTCTTCGGCCGCGGCGACTGAGCGCACGCCTTGACACCCAGACCATGACACACACCCTGTGGATCGACGGCATCGCGCTGTGGTCGCCCTCCATGCCGGGCTGGGACGCCGCACGCGCCGCGCTGCGCGGCGAAGCGACGGGGCCGCTGCCGCCCGCCAGCAAACCGGCCCCCACCCTGCTGGCCGCCAACGAACGCCGCCGCGCGCCCGACGCGGTGCTTCTGGCGCTGGAAGTGGCGTCGCAAGCACTGTCAGCATCAGGCCATACCGCCAGCGCCGTGGCCAGCGTCTTTGCATCGACCCACGGCGACCTGGCCGTCACCGACGCGCTGTGCAGGACCCTCGCTGTTGACCCATTGCTGCTGTCGCCGACGCGCTTTCACCATTCGGTGCACAACGCCGCGTCTGGCTACTGGGCCATCGGCAGCGGCAGCAGCGCGGCCAGCACAGCGCTGGCGGCCTCTAGCGAGACCTTTGCCACCGGCCTGCTGGAAGCCTGCGTGCAGTGCACGGCCGACGCCCATCCGGTGCTGCTGGTGGCCTGCGACACCGAAGCCAGCGGGCCGCTGCGGTCCGTCAACCGCAGCCGCGGCTTGCTGGCGGTGGCGCTGCTGCTGGCGCCCGTGCGCGGCACCGCCAGCCGGTGGGCGCTGGACTGGTTGGTGCAGGAAGCCACGGTGGCCGTGCCAGCGCCGCAGTCGGCCGCGGCACGCGCGCTGGCCGACAATGCTAGCGCGGCGGCGCTTCCGCTCTTCGAGGCGCTGGCAGCCGGCGCTGGCTGCACGCGGGTCTGGCCACTGTCCACGTCGCAGGCGCTGAACCTGGTGCTGCGCCCCGTGGCCGACAAAGCACCCACTGCTGCTGCGGCATGATGCCTGCCCGCCTGCCCGCCTGCCTGCCTGCCCGCCTGCACGCCTGCCTGCCTGCCTGCATGCCCGCCTGCCCGCCTGCCCGCGTTGACTCACTCACTCACACATGCACGCACGCACACATGCAAGCATGCACGCACGCACACACACACACACACACACATACACACGCACGCACTGCCACATACATGGACAGCAATGACGTGGCTGACGCCCCCATGTGACCCCTATGCAGGCTATGCGGCCTGCTGTGCGGGACGGG
>JAYSYB010000211.1:0-5963 GCA_043716775.1 Rubrivivax sp. | reverse complement strand
AGCAAAACGCTCCACAGCCATCACACCTTGTTGCGCTTGAACCTGCGCGTGCTGGAAAACCTGGTGCTCGACGCTGTGCCCGAAGGCGACTACGAACTCATCGCCCTGCCCTTGAAATTGACCACCGCCTGCGCGTCGCCGGTGCGGGCTGTGTTGAGAGAAATAGGGGAGAGTTGACATGACCCGAAACGACGCCCTGGCCCTTGACGCCGCCGACCCGCTGGCCACCCTGCGCGACCAGTTCACCTTGCCCGAAGGCGTGATCTACCTCGACGGCAATTCGCTGGGCGTGCTGCCGCGTGCCACCGCGGCGCGCGTGCAGCAGGTCGTCACCGCAGAGTGGGGTCAAGGCCTCATCCGCAGCTGGAACGACGCCGGCTGGATGGACCTGCCGCAGCGCGTGGGCGACAAGATCGCGCGCCTGGTGGGCGCGGGCGCGGGTGAACTGGTGGTGACTGACTCCACCAGCGTCAACCTCTTCAAGGTGCTGAGCGCTGCGCTCGGCATCGCCGCCGCAGACGCACCCCGGCGCAAGGTCATCCTCAGCGAACGCAGCAACTTCCCCACTGACCTTTACATCGCCGAAGCGCTGGCGTGCGAACGCGGTTTTGAGCTGCAACTGGCCGATGCCGACGACCTGCCCGACCTGCTGAACGAGCGCACCGCCGTGCTGATGCTCACGCACGTCAACTACCGCACCGGGCGCATGCATGACATGGCAGCGCTGACCCGCGCAGCACACGCGGCGGGCGCGCTGACGGTCTGGGACCTGGCGCACAGCGCGGGCGCGGTGCCCGTCAACCTGCACGCCGGCAAGGCCGACTTCGGCGATTGGCGACAGTCGACGTCTGCCGACTTCGGGGATTGGCGACAGTCGACGTCTGCCGACTTCGCTGTGGGCTGCGGCTACAAGTACCTCAACGGCGGCCCCGGCGCGCCGGCCTTCGTGTGGGTGCACCCGCAGCATGTGGACCGCTTCTGGCAGCCGCTGGCGGGTTGGATCGGCCACGCCGCGCCTTTTGAATTCACCCCCGGCTACCGCCCCGCCACCGGCATATCGCGCTACCTGTGCGGCACACCGGCGCTGCTGTCACTGGCGGCGCTGGAATGCGGCGTGGACACGCTGCTGGCCGCTGAACCGCTGGGCGGCATGGCCGCGTTGCGCGCCAAGTCGCTGGCGTTGACGCGGCTCTTTGCGCAGCAGGTACAAGCCACCTGCCGTGGCCTCACGCTGGCTTCACCGGCCGACGACGACTTGCGCGGCAGCCAGGTCTGCTTCGCGCATGCAGAAATCGCCTATCCCGTCGTGCAAGCCTTGATCGCGCGCGGCGTCATCGGCGACTTCCGCGCTGGCGACCGGTCACACCCAGCGGGCGCGGCAGACATCCTGCGCTTCGGCTTCACGCCGCTGTACCTGCGGTTCGTCGACGCCTGGGATGCCGCTGAACACTTGCGCCAGGTGCTGGAATCCGAAGAATGGCGCCGCCCCGAGTTCAACCGCAAACTCGCGGTGACCTGATATGAGCGGCTGCCCCGTCGACCACAGCGGCGTCGCAGCGCCGCCAGCCCACCACGACGCCAAGCTCGACTTCAGCGCCGACATGAGCTACGGCGACTACCTGCACCTGGACGCGGTGCTGAACGCCCAGCATCCGCTCAGCCCCGACCACAACGAGATGCTGTTCATCGTCCAGCACCAGACGAGTGAGCTGTGGATGAAGCTGATGCTGCACGAGCTGCGCGCGGCCATTGCGCACCTGGCGCGCGACGAACTGCACCACGCCTTCAAGATGCTGGCCCGCGTCAGCAAGATCATGGAACAACTGGTGCATGCCTGGGACGTGCTGGCCACCATGACGCCGCCCGAATACAGCGCCATCCGCCCGTATCTGGCCAACAGCAGTGGCTTTCAGAGCTGGCAATACCGCTGCATTGAATTCAGCCTGGGCAACAAGAACAAGGCCATGCTGCAGCCGCATGCGCACCGCGCCGACCTGTTGGCGCATGTCGACGCCGCCTACCGCGCGCCGTCGCTCTACGACGAAGCCCTGCGCCTGCTGGCGCGCCGTGGTTTGGCGGTGCCGGCAACGTGCACCGAACGCGACTGGACGCAGCCCTACACCGAAGACGCCGGTGTTGAAGCGGCCTGGCTGGTTGTCTACCGCGCGCCGCAGACCCACTGGGACCTGTACCAGCTGGGTGAAGAACTCACCGACCTGGAAGACGCCTTCCGCCTTTGGCGTTTTCGACACGTGACCACGGTGGAACGTGTCATCGGCTTCAAGCGCGGCACCGGTGGCACCGGCGGCGTGAGTTACCTGCGCAAGATGCTTGACGTGGTGCTGTTCCCCGAGATCTGGCACCTGCGCACCGCGCTTTGACCATCCTGGGCTTGAACGGCCCGGGTGGGCAAAGCAGTGGCTGCCGCTGGTCGCGCTTCAGCCGGCCGCATCAAAGGCGCGTTTGAGCCAGCCCTTCAGTACCGCGTCGATCTCGACCACGCTGCCGATGCGCGTGGTGGCTTGGCACATGCTGCCTGGCGGATGCACCTTCAGCCTCTCATGCGGCGGCAGGTCCTTGGCGTTGAGGCCGATCTCGATGCTGTCTTTCGTCGCCGGCCCGACCATCGCAAACTGCTTCTTGCGGCGCAGGCTGATGTAGCTTTTCTTCGGCGCCGATTCAAAGTCGCCAAAGCCCTGCACCACCTTCATCACCGCGTCGTGCAGCGGGCGCAACGGCGCCTTGGCGCCAGCGTAGATGGCGTCCAGCAGGTCGCCTTCGGCCACCGGCGCTGCCGCGGCTTCGCTCTTGTGCGTGCCCAGGTCGGGCAGCGGCTTGCCGATGAAGTTGCACACCATGTTGGCGTCGCCGTAACCGAGCTTGAAGTGCTCCATCAGCCAGCTGCGCTTTTCGCCGTGTTTGGCAAGGCCCGTGGCGGCCACGGCCTGGTGCAATTCAGCAATCGATCTGCCAGTCTTGGACTGCACGTTCTTCAGTTGCGTCTGCACTGCCGCTGGCGGGTCTGCCATGGCCGTTCTCCTTGGTTTCACCGTCTTTGCGACGGCCATGAAGGGCAATGCAGCGTCTGGGCCGGCCCTAGAATTCCGTCATCGATATGCTGCCGCTGGAGCGCTGCCATGGACACCCGAACTTCCCCCATCCGCCTGCGCATCAGCCAGCTCCAGGAATTGCTGGCGCAGCAGCGGGTGCACGCGTTCCTGGTGCCTTCCGCCGACCCGCACTTGAGCGAATACCTGCCCGGCCATTGGCAGGGCCGGCAGTGGCTGAGCGGTTTCACGGGCTCGATGGCCACGCTGGTGGTGGCGCAGGACCGCGCGGCGCTCTTTGCCGACAGCCGCTACTGGGTGCAGGCCGAGTCGGAATTGTCCGGCACCGGCATTGAACTCGTGAAGATTGCCACCGGTGCGTCGCTGGCGCACCTGGAATGGTTGGCGCGTGAAGTGCCGCGGGGTGCGACCGTGGCGGTGGACGGCCAGGTGCTGGGCCTGGCAATGGCCGGCGCGCTCAGGAACGCGCTGGACGGCGCAGGCGTGCAACTGCGCACCAACATCGACCTGCTGGGCGCCATCTGGCCCGACCGGCCCGCACTGCCGCATCAGCCCGTCTATGAACACCTGCCGCCACACGCCACGCTGTCGCGCCGCGACAAGCTGGCTGCAGTGCGCCGCGCGATGGCCGCCCACGGCGCCACACAGCACTTCATCTCGACCGTCGATGACGTCGCCTGGCTGACCAACCTGCGCGGCAACGATGTCACCTACAACCCCGTGTTCCTGGCCCATCTGCGGGTCGACCTGAGCGGGGCCACGCTCTTCATTGGCGCGGGCAAGGTGAATGCCGCGCTGGCCACACGCCTGGCCGACGACGGTGTGCGCCTGGCGCCTTACGCGGACGCCGGCAAGGCACTGGCCGCGCTCACCCAGAACGACACGCTGTTGATCGACCCCAAGCGCGTCACCTTCGGCATGCGCGCCCAGGTGGCGCCCGCCTGCGACGTGGTGGAGGCCATCAACCCGAGCACACTCCACAAGAGCCGCAAGAGCGACGCCGACGCCGCGCACGTGCGCGAAGCCATGGCCGAGGACGGTGCCGCGATGTGCGAGTTCTATGCCTGGTTTGAAGCGGCTTTGGCTTCCGCGCAGAACGGCGGCGAACCCATCACCGAATTGACGGTGGACGAACGCTTGAGCGCCGAGCGCGCCAAACGCAGCGGCTTTGTAGGCCTGAGCTTTTCAACCATCGCCGGCTTTAACGCCAACGGCGCCATGCCGCACTACCGCGCCACCAACGAATCGCACGCGGTGATTGCCGGTGACGGCCTGCTGCTGATCGACAGCGGCGGCCAGTACCTTGGCGGCACGACAGACATCACGCGCGTCTGGCCCATCGGCACCGTGAGCGCGGCGATGAAACGCGACTGCACGCTGGTGCTGAAGGGCACGATGAATCTGTCGCGCGCACGCTTCCCGCGTGGCACCCTGAGCCCCATGCTGGACGCACTGGCACGCGCGCCGCTGTGGGCCGAAGGCATCGAATTCGGCCACGGCACCGGCCATGGCGTGGGCTATTTCCTCAACGTGCACGAAGGTCCGCAGTCCATCAGCAAGGCCCTGCCCGACGCCCACATGGCGATGGAGCCGGGCATGATCACCTCCATCGAACCGGGTGTGTACCGCGCCGGGCAATGGGGCGTGCGGATCGAGAACCTGGTGCTGAACGTCAACGCGACGACGGCCGAAGGCAGCACCTTCGCCGAATTCCTGGAATTCGAGACGCTCACGCTGTGCCCCATCGACACCCGCTGCCTCGATCTGGCGCTGATGCGCGACGATGAACGCGCCTGGCTCAATGCTTACCACGCCACGGTGCGCGACCGCCTGGCGCCGCGTGTCAGCGGCGCCGCGCTGGCATGGCTGAACGAGCGCACGCTGCCGGTATGAGCGCCAGTCTGCGAACCGGTCAGACAGCCGGTCAGACAGCCGGTCGGACAACCGCCGTGGGCGCGCCCGCATTCAGCTTGGGGCTTGACCTTGGCGGCACCAAGCTCGAAGCCGCACTCTTCGATCCCCAAGGCACGCAGGTCTGGCGCCGCCGCACCGCCACGCCTGCCGGCGACTACGCAGCCACGCTGCAGACACTGGCCGCCGCAGTCGCGCAAGCGCGCAGCGTCGTCAGCAACCTGGCCGACGGCACGCCCATGACCGTGGGCATGGGCACGCCTGGGGCGCAGGCCGCCACGGGCCGCATGAAGAACTGCAATTCCACCTGCCTCAACGGCATGCCGCTGCTGGCCGACTTGCAGGCCGCCATCGGGCAACCGGTGCGGCTGGCCAACGATGCCAATTGCCTGGCCCTGTCCGAAGCCATCGACGGCGCCGGGGCTGGCGCGGCGGTGGTGTTTGCGGCCATTCTGGGCACCGGCACGGGTGCCGGCATCGTCGTCAACGGCCGCTTGCTCACGGGCCCCAACGGGCTGGCCGGCGAATGGGGCCACAACCCGCTGCCGTTCGGCGCCGCCGGCGAAGACCCGCTGTACGCCTGCTACTGCGGACAGCGCGGGTGCGTCGAATCGCTGGTCTGCGGCCCCGGGCTGGCGCGTGAGCATGCACAGCGCCACGGCGGCACGCTAGACGCCATCAACATCGCAGCACACGCTGCTGCTGGCGATGCGGACTGCGCGGCCACCCTTCAGCGCCATTCACGCCGCCTGGCGCGGGCGCTGGCGGCGGTGATCAACCTGCTGGACCCGGACGTGATCGTGCTCGGCGGTGGCCTTTCGGCCATGCCGCACTTGTATGAGCAAGTGCCTGCGCAGTGGGCGCAGTGGGTCTTTTCAGCAGGCGCGAAAGAACCGGTGCACACACGGCTGCTGCCGGCCCGACACGGTGATGCGTCGGGCGTGCGTGGCGCGGCCTGGTTGTGGCGAGGGTGACGGCGAGACT
>JAYSYB010000022.1:0-7835 GCA_043716775.1 Rubrivivax sp. | reverse complement strand
CTGCGCATCGTCAGTGGCCGCACCGAAAGCCATGTCATGTTGGTGGACCTGCGCCCCAAGGGCCTGACCGGCAAGGAAGCCGAAGCGATCCTGGGCGCAGCGCACATGACCTGCAACAAGAATGGCATTCCGAACGACCCGCAGAAGCCCATGGTCACAAGCGGCATCCGTCTGGGCAGCCCGGCCATGACCACGCGGGGCTTCGGCGAAGCCGAAGCGCGCCAGACTGCGCACCTGATTGCCGACGTGCTGGACAACCCCCGCGACGAAGCCACGCTGGCTGCGGCGCGCGCCAAGGTCGCCGCGCTGACGCGCGACTTCCCCGTGTACCGCTGAAGGCCCGCGCAAGCACCCCGCCCACATGCGCTGCCCCTTCTGCGCCCACGAAGACACGCAAGTCTCCGAAACGCGCGAATCTGACGAAGGCGACGTGGTGCGCCGACGGCGCCGTTGCCTGCACTGCGAAAAGCGCTTCACCACCTACGAGCGCACGGAAATCGCAATGCCGGCGGTGGTGAAGAAGGACGGCACGCGGGTCGAGTTCGACCCGACCAAGCTGCGGGCTTCGATGGCGCTGGCACTGCGCAAGCGCACCGTCAGCGTCGAACAAGTTGACGCCGCGATGGAGCGCATCCAGGAAAAGCTGCTGGCCAGCGGCGCGCGCGAACTGCCCAGCGCCCGCCTTGGTGAACTGGTAATGCGTGAACTCAAGCGCATCGACAAAGTGGCCTACGTGCGCTTTGCTTCCGTGTACCGCGAGTTCGAAGACGTGGATGCCTTCCGCCAGCTGATCCGCGACATTTGAGCTGGTGCCCCCGATTAGGGGATGCCGGGGGATATGCAGGGGTGCCCTCCAGAGTGCCGTGCCCCACCCACACTGCATGGGGACGCGCTGGACGCGGCCTTTTCCTACAGTGATCTTCGCCCGATCACTCCCAGGAACAGACCATGAACTGCAGCCCCTTCAGCGCCCGCCGGACCCCCCACAGCCACCACCGCCACCACCAGCGCGGCCTGACCTTGATTGAATGCGTGGTCACCCTGGCCATCATCGTCATCACGCTCGGAGCTGCCATTCCGAGCTTTACCCAGGCCCGCGAACGCCGGCAGCTGGAAGGCGCGGCAGCCCAACTGGCCACCGACATCCGCCACGCCCGCAGCTTGGCGGTGTCGCAAGCAATCCCCGTCAGGCTGCGCGTGCAACGGACGGCGGACGGTTCGTGTTATGTCGTGCACAGCGGCCCGGCAGGCCACTGCAGCTGCACCAGCCAAGGCACCGCACAGTGCGGCACCAACGCTCGCGCCTTTCAAAGCATGGGTTTTGATGCCCGTGGCGCATTGCAGGTGGCGTCCAACTCCAGTTCGATGCTGTTCGACCCCAACCGGGGTACCGTCACGCCCACCGGCACCATGCGCGTTCAATTGCGCGGGGGCCAGGCCCTGCATCAAGTCGTCAACATCATGGGTCGCGTCCGCACGTGTTCGCCGGCTGGCTCGGTGCCCGGTTACCCCACTTGCTGACCCCCCAGGCTTGAGGGTCTGCATGACTGGCGGCGGCCGACAGCCGACAGGCGGCACCGGCCCAGCTGCGCAAGCGAATACCAGCGACTCACAATGCGACTCACATGAACCACGCTTCCACCCTACCCCGCCGCGCTGCTGGCTTCACGCTGATCGAGGTCTTGATTGCGGTGGTCATCGTAGGCATCCTGCTCGCGGTGGCCTTGCCTAGCTTCATGGACTCGATCCGCAAGGGCCGCCGCTCAGAGGCCTTCTCTGCCATGGCGGCGCTGCAGCAGGCGCAGGAGCGATGGCGCGGCAATAACGCTGCCTATGCCGCGTCGACGAGCCTGCTGGGCCTTGCCGCGACATCCACACCCAACGGCTACTACGCCATCAGCGTCACATCGTCGTCAGCCACCGGCTACGAGCTCACGGCCGACAGTACGAGTTCTGGCGCCAGTTCATCACAACAAAACGACCGTGCTTGCGCCAAGCTTGGGGTGCAGGTCAACGGCGGCAATATCCTGTACGGCAGTTGCGGTTCTTGTTCGACGTTCACGTGGGTTGCCACCAACGCTTGCTGGAGCCGGTGATGAAGCGCAGCCGCGACGCCCAGCCCGGCTTCACGCTCATCGAATTGATGGTGGTGGTGGCCTTGGTTGCGATCATCCTCGCGCTCGTCGCGCCGTCGTTCCGCGACATGATCCTGATGCAGCGCTTGCGCGGCATCAACGCGCAGGTTGTGGCGGATGTGGCGTACGCCAGAAGCGAAGCCATCAGCCGGGGCACCTTTGTCCAGGTCCGCTTTCAGTCCACCACCGGCAGCGGCGGGATGTCGTGCTACATCATCTATTCGCGGCTTGACAGCACCAGCGCCAACCAGTGCGACTGCACGGCCCCGGCGGGCTCCCGCTGCACCAATGCAGGCACCGTGGAAGTGCGGTCAGCGCAGATGCCCGTCTCTGAATCGGTGCTGGTCACGCCGCCAGCAGTCCCGGCCAACAGCCGAAGTTTCTACACCATCGACCCGCGCACGGGCGGCCTGCTGCTGTCAGCAGTGGACTCCCCCGGCCTTCCCATCGACGAATTCCCGATCGAAGTCTTCATCGACCCCCGCCGCAAGTTTGTGGATTCCGTGGGCCTCTCGGGTCGGGTCAAGGTATGCGCGCCCAGCGGCTCGACCGTGGGGGGTGAAGCGTGTTGAATCACCCACCGCAACGCAGCCGGCGCGGGCAAAGAGGCCTGTCAATGGTCGAGCTCCTGGTGGGCGTGGCCATTGGCTTGGTGATCACAGCCGCAGCCACCTTGCTGATGAGCGGCCAGCTGGTGGAAAACCGCCGGCTGCTCACTGAAACGCAGATGCAGCAAGATCTGCGGGCTGCCACCGACATCATGGCGCGCGAGATGCGGCGCGCCGGCGGGTCCAACGAACGGGTGAGCCTGGATTCCATCTGGTTCCCGGGCTCCGGCCAGGTCGTGAACAACCACATGGCTCAGTTGCTGATCGTCACTTCGCCCACGTCGGTGGAATTTGACTATTACCCGGGCCCTTTCGTCGGCGCCCCCTCTGTAGCACTGGGTCTTTCAAGGTTCAGCCTGCAGAGCGGCCGCATCAAGACCGAAATGGGTGGCGGCCCGCAGGACCTGACCGACGCCAACGTCATGCGGGTTACGGCCTTCACGCCCACCGTCAGCAACGACAGCAGCGCAGCCATCGTGTTGCCTTGCCCCAATGTGTGTCCGGACACCACCACCTCGTGCTGGCCGCGGTTTCAAGTCCGCAGAGGCACCATCGCCGTCGAGGCGGAGTCGCTGCGTGACAGCACCGTGAAGCGTGCCATCAGCAGCGCCGTGCGCATGCGCAACGACAACCTTGTCTTCTTCAACCCCGCCACCAACCAGATGTGCCCGCCATGAAGCCGATGGCACGCTCGCAGGGCCGTCCTCGGCAGCAAGGCGCCGCCACCTTGATCGTGGTGATGGTGCTGTTTTTCATCATCTCCCTGGTTGCGGCCTATACCAACCGAAGCCTGATCTTCGAGCAGCGCACCTCCAGCAATCAATACCGCTCCAGCCAGGCACTGGAAGTTGCCGACGCAGGCTTGGAGTGGGCGATCTCCCAGCTGAATTTTGAGCGCCTGCGTGTCAGCAACGACTGCCGCAAAAACACCAATTTGTCGCTGCCACTGCCGCCCAGTTTCCGTGAGCGGTATCTGGTCGTCGATCCTGCCACTGGCACGATCACGCCGAAGCCCGACCCCACAGGCGGTGGCGAGCTGACTTCCGCTTGCGTCTGGACCGGCCCGACGACGGGTTGGGACTGTTCCTGCCCCACCACCGGCCCGTCAACGTTGACGGCCCCCCCCGCCGCAGGGATCTGGCCCGCCTTTCGCGTTCGGTTCCGGAATATTTTGGGTTCAGGCACGCCGTTTGTGCCGCGGCAGCCGGGCGCCATCTGGGTGGATGTGGTGGGCTGCACCCGGGTTGATCCCGTTGGCAGCACGGACACCTGCCTGAATTTCGACGGCTTGGGCACGCTGAACGAAGGCCGGGCTGTCGTCTCGTCGATCGTCACGCTGGCAGGCAATGCAGCCGGCCTGCCGCCAGCCGCGCTGACGGTGTTCGGGCCCGTCACCGCTGGTGCACTTGCGGTCTACAACACGAAACCTGATGGTTCTGGCATCACGATTCACGCCAGTGGCCCCGTCACGTTGGGCTCCATCGTGCTTCGCAGCGCGCCAGGCACGCCCGCCGCCGGGACGGTGATTGACAACGACGCGGCACTCAGCCCTGCGGCGGCAACGCCGTTCACTGCCGCGGACCGCATGTTCGCAACGGTCTTCAAGATGCGACCGGAAACCTTCCGCACCCAACAAGCCATCGTTGAACTGACATGTCCGCCCGGTGGGTGCACGAACACTACCGTGCGCGCGGCGTTGGCCGCCAACCCGGGCCGACCGTTGTGGCTGACAGGGAGCTTGTCCGTGGATTTACCGGGAGACATCGGTTCAGCCACCGAGCCCGCATTGCTGGTGGTCAATGGCAACCTTGAATTCACCACGGCAGGTGCTGGCGTTAATGTCTACGGGTTGGTCTACACCCGCGGGTCGGCCGGATGGGACACCAGTGGTGCTGTTGGTGGCCAGGTCACCGGTGCCGTGGTCTCCGAAGGCGGCGTCAGCGGGGCTGGCAGCCCAACCATCGTGCACGACCCTGCCGTGCTCAACCGCCTGCGCTATGCGGTGGGCACTTTCGTGCGCGTGCCGGGTTCCTGGAGGGATTTCAAATGAGCAGCGCCGCCCGCTCGCGAGGTGTGTCCTTGATCGAGGCCCTGGTGGCTTTGGCGGTCATGGCATTCGGTCTGTTGGGCGTTGTAGGCATGCAGGCCACGCTGCGCTTCAACGCCGATGTGTCGCGCCAGCGTGCCGAAGCCGTGCGCATGGCCCAGGAACAAATGGAGAACATGCGCGCTTTCGGTGTGTTGAGTGGCGCGGCGGTACCGAGCGAACATGAGTATGTCGACATCATTGGCAGCACCGACTACCCAGCTCCGCCGTCTGGCTTCGCCAACACGACCTTTACCCGCGTCACCAGGGTCGCCAATCCAACGGTGGACGATCCGAAGATGAAGAGCGTGCAGGTCACGGTGTCGTGGCTGGACCGCAGAACCGCGTCCACCGGACAGGCCGAGTCGGTGCTGCTGACTTCCAACATCGCCGAAGTTGCACCGGAGCTGATGGCATCCATCGGCTTGCCCGGTGACCGGTCGGTGACGCAGCGGCCGCGGGGCCGGCACCGGTCCATTCCCGTGGGCGCAGGCCCAGGGCCCACCGGTAACAGCAGCACCTTTGCACCGCCCGGAGCGCCAACGGGGACCAGCTGGACATTTCTCAATGCCTCCGGTCGGATCACAAGCGTTTGCACTGCACCCGGTATGTGCGTCTCGGTGACAGGGTTCCTGGTCAGTGGCTACATCCAGTTCATTCACCCTGTCACTCCGCCGACCCCTGGGCTTGGCGAGAACCCCAACGGCTTGGCAACCTCTTTCCCGTCGATCGGCATGCAGGTGGCTTTGACTTTCCCCGCAGCTCCTGCTGTACTGCCTGCCTGCTATGTTTCCCCGGCGACCCAAGGCCTGGCCTACTTCTGCTTCGTCCCAACGGACTCAGCAGCTGGGGTGTGGTCGGGACGTACCGAACTGACGCCAGTTTCGATATTCGCTCCCACGGAAAGCGACCCCAGTCCTGGGCTGTTCAAGGTCTGCCGCTACACCCCAGGCCCGGCATCGCACACGCCCGCAGGCGGCAACGCAGCCCATCCGCTGGACTACACGGCTGTGAACTCGTCACTGACGAATCAGAACTTTCTGATGTTCACCGGTGGCAATGGCACGCTCGCGTACCTCTGCCCCGCTGACGGGCCCAGCCCGTTGATTGACAGCACCACCTTCCGGCACCAACCCAGCGTCAGCTGAATGGTTGCCGGCGGCGTGCAGGGCATGGCGCTTTCCGCGCTAGACAGGCAACGCCTGCAAGAAGCGCTGCTGCTGGCCGAAAGTTCTTTCGGCTTGACCGAGCCCAACCCCCGCGTCGGCTGTGTCATTGGCCTGGAAGACGGGCGCGTGCTGGGGCGCGGTGCCACCCAACAAGCCGGCGGACCACATGCCGAGGTCATGGCATTGCGCGACGCGCACACGCAGGGCCACCGCACCCAAGGCGCCACCGCGTGGGTGACGCTGGAACCCTGCGCCCACCACGGGCGCACACCGCCTTGCTGCGACGCGCTCATCGCCGCCGGCCTGGCCCGGGTGGTGGTGGCGCTGGCCGACCCCTTCCCCCAGGTCAACGGCGCGGGCATCGCGCGGCTGCGGGCTGCTGGCATCAACGTCCTGTTGGCCGACGGCTTGGCGGACGCCGAGACAATCGCCGCCGCGCGCGACATCAACATTGGCTTCCTGTCCCGCGTGCAGCGCGGCACGCCCTGGGTGCGGATGAAGATCGCAGCGTCAATGGACGGTGTGACCGCATTGGCTGACGGCCAAAGTCAGTGGATCACTGGCCAAGCCGCACGCCGCGACGGCCACGCCTGGCGGCGCCGCGCCAGCGCCGTGATGACCGGCATTGGCACCGTGCTGGCCGACGACCCGCAGCTTGACGTGCGTTGGGTTCCCACCGCCGCGCAGCCGCTGCGGGTGGTGGTGGACTCGACATGGCGCCTGCCCCCTTCTGCCCGCCTGCTGCACGGGCCCGGCGCCGTGCTGGTGGTGGGTGCCAGTGACCCGCACCTCGCGCCACCGGCACTTGCCGCATGCGGCGCCACGCTCTTGCATGCGCCAGCGGCCGACGGGCGGGTTGACTTGGCCAGCATGTTGCGGCAGCTGGCCGCTCGGGGCGTCAACGAACTGCATGTCGAAGGTGGCGCGGTGCTCAATGGCGCACTGCTGCGAGCCGGTTGGGTCGATGAACTGCTGATTTACATGGCGCCGCGTCTGGTTGGGCCGGGCCGGCCGATGGCAGCCTGGCCTGCACTGTCGACCCTGGCCGACGCACTCGACTTCAAGCTCGTGGATGTTCAGCAATTGGGCGACGACTTGCGCATTCGCGCGCTTCCCCGCGTGCCGAAACAGGTCACCGCTGCTGCAAAGAATCCAGGCTCGGGCTGACCCGCTTTGACGGCGTGGTGGACCGCGTCTGCCATGCCGCCAGGCAGGCCAGCGCGAAGCTCGGGCTGCAGCTGGCAGCCTACAATTGCGCATGTCCATTTCCCCTGTTCCTGAACTGGTGGCAGAGCTCTCGGCCGGCCGCATGGTGATCCTGGTTGACGAAGAAGACCGTGAGAACGAGGGCGACCTTGTGTTGGCTGCGGAACACGTGACACCCGAGGCCATCAATTTCATGGCCCGTCATGCGCGGGGCCTGATCTGCCTGACGCTGACACGCGACCGTTGTCAAGCCTTGCAACTGCAGCCCATGGCCAGCCGAAACGGCACCCGACACGGCACGGCATTCACTGTCTCCATCGAAGCCGCCACTGGCGTGACGACGGGGATCAGCGCTGCCGACCGGGCACGAACCGTCCGAGCTGCGGTGGGCCGTGACGCCAGGCCGTCTGACCTGGTGCAGCCCGGCCATATCTTCCCGCTGCAGGCGCAAGACGGTGGAGTGCTGATGCGAGCCGGCCATACGGAAGCAGGTTGCGACCTGGCTGGCATGGCCGGGCTGCTGCCGGCAGCCGTGATCTGTGAAGTGATGAACGAAGACGGCACCATGGCCAGGCTGCCCGACCTGGAACGCTTCGGCCGTGAGCATGGCCTCAAGATCGGCACCATCGCC
>JAYSYB010000210.1:0-1893 GCA_043716775.1 Rubrivivax sp. | reverse complement strand
GCGCTTCGGTCAGCGGCAGCAACAGTGTGCGCAGCCACTGCTCGTCGGGTTTGTGCGGCGTGGCGCGCAGCGTGTCGCGCAGCGTCTTGCCTTCGTAGAAGGGCATCACCATGTAGGCGGTGCCGTTGGCTTCCCAGAAGCGGTACACCTTCACCAGGGACGGGTGGTCAAATTGGGCCAGAAGACGCGCTTCATTGATGAAGCTCTTGCGCCCGGCTTCAAAGGTTTCGCGGTAGCGCTCGCTCTTGACCTGGACCTGGCTTTCACCGAAACGTGCTGCCAGTGAACTGGGCATGTATTCCTTCAGCGCCACGCGGCGCTGCAGCGAATGGTCTGTGGCCAGATAGACGATGCCGAAGCCGCCTTCTCCCAGCAGCTTGATAAGCTCGAATTCACCCAGCCGCGTGCCGATAGCCAGGCCGTTGCCCATGTCGGGCACGGGCGGCGAGACCAGCACGGTCGCGGCCAAGGGTGCTGAAGCGGCGGGAATGGCCGATGGGGCCAGTGGGGCCGATGGGGCCGATGAAGCTGGTGGGGCCGGCGGCGCGCCATAGACCTGCGTCTTGTCGAAGCCGGCCGGACCATTGCCAGCCGCAGGCGGCTGGATCAAGGTGCGGTCGCTGTCGGGCTCGTCGGGGCTCATGGTCGGACAGGGCAGTGCTGGGATGCAGGCATTGTCGCAGCCGCCGTGCCGTGGCGAACCCGGCGCCTACGGCAGCCTGTGCAGGTCGGCCAGCAGCCTGGCGCGCGAGGGCTTGGGGCGCGGCTTCGGTCAGCAACATGAAGAAGGCTTCGCGCTGGCGGATCCTTTCGGCGGGCCGCTTGACCACCACCCGCGCAATCGGCCCCAGGAAGCTGTTGACGATGTCCACCTCCCAGCCCGTCGCGCGGTCACGCGGTCACGCGGTCACGCGGGTTGGTGGGGTTGAGAGTGGCTTCCTTGTAGGCGTATTCCAGGTACTTCTCGTGCAGCGTGGCCAGCACTTCAGTGGCCGAATAGCTGGGGATCGATTGCGGCAGGAATTCGTACTTCATCTGCGTTTCCAGCAGCTTGGTGATCTGGCCCGAGGTGTAGCCGCGCACTGCGGTGGCCTGCTCGATCAGCAGGCGGCCGATTGCCGTCACCTCTTGCTGCGCCTGCGTCTGCAGCAGGTTGCGGCTGATGAAGCCGCTGACCGCCACGCCAAGCGCCATCACGAGGACGAAGATGAGGTTGAACTTGAGCGGCAGCTTCATCGTGGGGGCTCCAGGTCAGTGGATGCGTTGGGAACGGGACTCGGCCGGGGCAGGGGCTTGAGCGGGGGCTCGACCCTGCCAGCCGGGCGCAGTTCGCTTTCCCACTCCAAATGTTGGCGCAGATGCTTGAGCACATCGCAGCGAAATTCGGGGTCTTGCAGCAGGCCTGCAAAGCGGGTGGGAAAGTCGCGCCGCACCGCAACTTCAGCCGTGAGCCAGGGCTAAAGTGCGGCGTAGCTCAACGCCTAATGTGCCGAACGCGCCTTCAGCGCCGGCGGCGGGCCCTTGAATTGCGCAGCCTTGGGCGGCAAGGTGTCGCGGAAGGCGCGCGGAAGGCTTTGCAGCCAGCCGGACGGTGGCCGAGAAATCACTTGCGGGGCGCCGTCCGCGCCCTGCACGGCGGCCTGGCTGCCGGCCAAGGTGAGCAGCTTGCCGCTGCGACGGGCGCTTAGTTGCTTGTTGCCACTTTCGGCAAACAGCACCGTGGTGTTGCCGTTGACGTGGCTGACCAGCACACCCTTGAAAGCCTGCACGTCGAAGGCACTTGTCAGCTGCCCCGGCCCGTCGGTCGTCTACCTCTGATTGGCCCAACCCTGCAGCAGATAGACCTGCGGCAACCGCAACATCACGCGCGTGGCGGGGCCCAGGTCCAGCACG
>JAYSYB010000209.1:0-17891 GCA_043716775.1 Rubrivivax sp. | reverse complement strand
ACCGGGTCCCAGTTGACGACTTGGGTCTTCTTGTACGCGATGCCTTTTTCCAGCATCTTGAGGAAAAACCACTGGTTCCACTTGTAGTAGCTCGGGTCGCAAGTGGCGAGCTCACGGCTCCAGTCGAAGGCCAGTGACAGCGGCTTCATCTGGCTCTTCATGTCGGCGATGTTGGCGCGCGTCCACTGCGCCGGCGGCACGTTGTGGTCCATCGCCGCGTTTTCGGCCGGCAGGCCGAAGGCGTCCCAGCCCATCGGCATGAGCACGTTCATGCCCTTCATGCGCAGGTAGCGGCCCATCATGTCGCCGATGGTGTAGTTGCGCACGTGGCCCATGTGCAGCTTGCCGCTGGGGTACGGCAGCATGCTGCAGGCGTAGAACTTTGGCCGCGTGCTGTCTTCGCTGACGCGGTAGGCCTGCGTGCTTTCCCAGTGCGCCTGGGCGGCGGCTTCGACTTCGGCTGGCGCGTATTTCTCGTTCATCGGCCGATTGTAGGGAGCGCTATCGAATTGGCGCTTCCGTCACCAGGCCGATGCGCGACAGCCCGGCTTCCTGCACCCAGCCGATGAGCTCGGCGACGCGGCCATAGGGGACGCGGCTGTCGGCGCGCAATTGCACTTCGGTGGCGGGGTCGCGGCGGGCAGCGTCGCGCACGCGGGCGGCAATGAGCGTGCGCGCCTGGGCAGGGTCCAGCGGCTGGTCACCCAGGAAGAGCATGCCGTCGCTGTCGATGGCCAGGGTGACGAAGGCGGGTGCGTCGCTGCTGCTGGCCGAATCGGCCTTCGGCAAATCGAGCTTCAGGCTGCTGGTCATCAGCGGCGCGGTGATGATGAAGATCACCAGCAGCACCAGCATCACGTCGATCAGCGGCGTCATGTTGATCTCGCTCATGGGCTGCGAACCGGGGTTGCGCTCCAGGCGACCGAAGGCCATGGTCAATGCTCCAGGATCATTTCGCGGAGATCGTGCGCGAAGCCTTCCAACTCGGCTTCACAGGCTGCCACCCACTTGCCGAAGACATTGAAGGCCAGCACCGCCGGCACGGCCACGGCAATGCCGGCGGCAGTCATGATCAGCGCTTCGCCGATGGGCCCGCTGACCTTGTCGATGCTGATGCTGCCCGCCGCGGCCATGCCACCGAGCGCGTGGTAAATGCCCCAGACGGTGCCGAAGAGCCCGACAAATGGCGCGGTGCTGCCGACGGAGGCCAGCAGCACCTGGCCAAACTGCAGGTGCGCCAGGCCCTGGTGCAAGGCGTCGCGCAGGCGGCGGGTCAATTGCGATTCAGCGCGGCCGCTCGCTTCCAGCGTTAGCGCGGTAGGTTGCGCGACGGCTGCGGTCAGCAGCGGCAGCAGCACCTTTTCGCGGTCCAGCGCGGCCAGGCGCTGGCGGCCGTCTTCCAGGTTGGCGGCGTCCCAGAAAGCCGGCACCGCGCGCGCGACGTCGGCGGCCGCCCGGCGCAGCACCCAGCCTTTCCACAGGATCAGCACCCAGGCCGACACCGACATCGCCAGCAGCAAGAGCGCCACCGCGCGGCCGACGCCGTCGGTGCTGGTCCAGAACTGTTGCAGGCCTTGCACGGTGCTCAGGAAGTGGCTGGCCTACAGGCCCAGCACGTCGGCCATGCCGTAAAGCCCCGACCCGCGGCTGGCGACAAAGTGCGCCGCACGCAGGCTGCCTTCGGCGTAGTTGGCGCGGCTGCTGCTTTTGTGGCTGATCTCGATGCGCTCGCCAGTGCCGGCGAACATGACCGTGTGTTCACCGACGATGTCGCCGCCGCGCACGGTGGCAAAGCCGATGCTGCCGCGTTTGCGTTCGCCGGTGTGGCCGTGGCGCGTGAACACGCCTTGTGCGGCCAGGTCAACACCGCGACCGCGCGCCACAGCTTCGCCCATCGCCAGCGCGGTGCCGCTGGGTGCGTCGACCTTGTGGCGGTGGTGGGCTTCGATCACTTCAATGTCGTAGCCGTCGTCCAGCGAGCGTGCAGCCGCTTCCAGCAGCTTGAGCACGACGTTCACGCCCACGCTCATGTTGGGCGCCAGCACGATGGCGATGTGCTGCGCGTGTGCTGCCACTTCGGCCTTCTGCTGCGGCGTGAACCCGGTGGTGCCGATGACGGCGCGCACGCCCAGGTCATGGCACACCGTGAGGTGCGCGAGCGTGCCTTCAGGGCGGGTGAAGTCGATCAGCACATCGGCATCTTTCAGGCCGGCGTGCAGGTCGGCAGTGATGGCCACGCCGCTGGTTTTGCCGAGCGCCGCTGCCGCGTCGGTGCCCAGCGCCGGGCTACCCGCGACGTCCAGCGCGCCGGACAGGCGCGAAGAGGTGTCGGCCAGCACGGCTTCGATCAGCATGCGACCCATGCGGCCTGATGCCCCGGCGATGGCGATGTTCAGCATCGCGACGGACTTCAGCCTTGTTCGAGCGGCGGGTACTCGCGCACCGGGCCGACGGGCTCAGGCGGCGGGACTGCGCGGCGCACTGGCATCGGCAGGGCTTTGCGTTCTTCTTCGCTCAATTCCAGCTTGGGCGCGCGCGGGTCCTTGAAGCGGCTGATGGAGGCAACAAATTCGCGCTCCGAAGGCAGGTCAGGCGCCTCCATGGTCTTGACCACATCGCCTTCAAAGGTCACCACCACGCTGCGGCGCTGCACGTCGGTGTTGGGGCGGCGCAGCGTGAAGATGTAGTCCCAGCGGTTGGCGTGAAAGGGGTCGGCCACCAGCGGCGTGCCCAGCACGTCGCGCACCTGCAGGCGCGTCAGGCCCGGCTTGATCAGCGCGGCCTGCTCCCTGGTGATGGCGTTGCCCTGCACGATGTCGATGCGGTAGGGCGTGATGAAGCCGAGGAAGCTGTCGGTGCGCTGCAGCGATTCACAGCCCGTGAGCAGCAGGCCGGCCACCAGGGCGCAGGGAATAAGCAAGAGTCGGCGCATGGGCTTTGTGTGACGGCTTTGTGTGACGGCTTTGGGTCAGGGCTTTGGAGTCAGGGCTTTGGATCAAGCGGTGGGCACCGTGGCGGCGCCGAGGCCACCGGGTGCTGGCCCTGATGACTATCATCGGCGGATTCTAGCGGGGTGGCCCATCCGGGCGAATGTTTGGACAGCCGCCGCGCCACCTGGGCAGGAGAGCTGATTTGAAGCACGCCGATGAACTCAAGAGCAGCGGCCTGAAGGCCACGCTGCCGCGCATCAAGATCCTGGAGATCTTCCAGCACGCCGCGCGCCGCCACATGACGGCTGAGGATGTGTACAAGGCGCTGCTGCAAGAAGGCGCCGACATCGGCCTGGCCACGGTGTACCGCGTGCTGATGCAATTCGAGCAGGCGGGCCTGCTGTCGCGCAGCAATTTTGAAAGCGGCAAGGCCGTGTTCGAGCTCAACGAAGGCCAGCACCACGACCACCTGGTGTGCCTGGACTGCGGTCGGGTGGAAGAGTTCTTTGACGCCCAGATCGAACAGCGCCAGCGCGAAGTGACCGTGTCACGCGGCTTCGAGCTGCAGGAACATTCGCTGGCGCTGTACGCGCGCTGCACCAAGGTCAATTGCGAACACAGGGGCAAGTGAGCTGCCGCTTCCCCCGGGGAGCCACCGCGCTCAATCGCTCTCGCCGCGCTCCATCGCCGCCGCATGGCGCTTGATGAATTCTTGGTAGGTGTCGATGCCGCGCAGCTGAAGCACCGTGTTGCGCACCGCCGCTTCCACCAGCACCGCCAGGTTGCGTCCCGCGTCCACCGCAATCACCACCTTGCGCACCGGCAAGCTCAGGATGTCCTCGAACAGGGGCTCGTAGGGCAGGCGCTCGAATTCGCGCTCCATCGTCTCTTTGCGAACCAGGTGCACGATGAGCTTCAGCCGCATCTTGCGACGCACGGCCGTTTCGCCAAAGATCGCCTTGATGTCCAAGAGGCCGATGCCGCGCACTTCCAGCAGGTTCTGAAGCAGCTCAGGGCAGCGGCCTTCCAGTGCGGTCTGCGACGTGCGGAAGATGTCCACCGCGTCGTCTGCCACCAGGCCGTGGCCGCGTGACACCAGTTCCAGCCCCAATTCACTCTTGCCCAGGCCCGATTCGCCGGTCAGCAGCACACCCAGGCCCAGGATGTCCATGAACACGCCGTGGCGTGTGGTGCGGTCTGCAAAGTGCTGGCCCACGTAGCCGCGCACCAGGTCAATGACGTGGCCGGCGGATTCGTCGGTGATGAAGAGCGGGATCTCTGCGCGGTCGCACATGGCCACCAGGCGCTCTGGTGCGGCCTGGCCGTCGGCGACGATCAACACGGGCGGCTCCAGCGTGACGATGCGCGAGATGCGCCGCTCCAGGTCGTCGGAGGTTGCTTCGGTGAGGTACGCCACCTCGCGCCGGCCGACGATCTGCACGCGGTAAGGGTGGATGTAGTTGAGGTAACCCACCAGGTCGGCGGCTGAGCGCGCGTCGCGCACGGCCGCATCGTCAAAGCGGCGTTCGGGGTGGGCGTGGCCGGCGACCCATTCCCAGTGCAGCGCTTCACGGTGCGCCTCGAATAGCGCCTCTGCGCTGATCGATGTCGGTTTCATGAAGCCCCCACGCGAACTGCGTTCGCCGCCCCCAGGGGGGGCTGAGTGCCGCAGCTCCGGGTCCGCCTGCGCGGCCCAGGACGGCACGAAGGCCAGGCGCGTCCCGGGCCTGGCTTTTGGTGCGGCCCGGCATAGCCGGATCCGCGCAAGGCCTTGGTCGACACGCCGGGCGGCATGTGAACCGTCACCATCAGGCCACCGATTTCAGCGGTTCCCAATCGGCAATCAGTTTGTGCACGGCGGCTGCATCGGGCTCTGTCTTTAGGCGTTCACGCAGTTCGCGGTCGGACAGCATCTCTGCAATCTCGGACAGGATTTCCAGGTGGCGCTGGGTGGCCGCCTCGGGCACCAGCAGAAAGATCAGCAGCGCCACCGATTCGTCGTCCGGCGCATCGAAGGGAATGGGCTGCAGCACCCGCACCACGGCGGCCAGCGGGTTCTTCAGGCCCTTGATGCGGCCGTGCGGGATAGCCACGGCGTGGCCCAGGCCGGTGGAGCCCAGGCGTTCACGGGCAAACAGGTTGTCGGTGACGATGCCGCGGGCAATGGCGTGCTGGTTTTCAAACAGCAGCCCAGCCTGCTCAAAGACACGTTTCTTGCTGGTGGCGTCCACGTTCACCAGCACGTTGCTGGTGGGCAGGATGGCGGCGAGTCGGTTCATCGGACCATTCCTCTTCGCGCGGGCACATCTGGCAGACCCGGCGAATGAAGCATTTACATCAAGCGGACATGATAGCAACCGCACCCCTGGCACCGCACGCTGCCGGGGCCCCGGAACCGGTGCTTGTGTGCTTTCTTGCGGCGCTGCAGCAACAGCATGTCCCGGTCAAGCCCCTGGCGCCTTGCCACCCAAACAAAACGGCCCCGCCAAAGGGGCCGTTTCCGGGTTTTCTGGGGCTGGAAAAGCGAATCAGGGCACGGTGACGGCCAGCCGCTTGGGCGATTCGTGGTGGTGGTTCTGCAGCCGGTCCTTGTGGCGCACCACTTGGCGGTCCAGCTTGTCCATCAGTTGGTCGATCGCGGCGTAGAGGTCTTCATGAGACTGCTCGCAGAAGATGTCGCGCCCTTTCACGTGCAGCGTGACTTCGGCTTTCTGCCTTCGCTCCTTCTCTTTGAGTTTCTCTACGGTCAGCAACACAGTCACATCCACCACTTGGTCGAAATGCCGGGTCACACGCTCCAGCTTGGTGAGCACGTACTCTCTAAGGGCTGGGGTGACATCAAGGTGATGGCCGCTGATCGTCAAGTTCATCAGAACCTCCTTTGCGAGGGGGGAAAGAAGGCTGACAGTCGATCTGCCAGCCACGGGGGAAAGCGACAGCTGAAAGTGAGAAGGGGGTGAGATGGCGGACGCCATTGCTGACAACGTTCAATCCAGTGTGCACCCGTTGAAGGCCCGTGACAAGCGGAAGACTGCAGCGCTTTTGGGGTCGTTCTGTGACGATTGCAACTGCGTCGCGCAGGCGTGCCGGAAATGCCCCGGGCATGCTGACAAGCCAACGTTCAGGAAGCGCCGTTTGTCGGGGGGGGGGCGCTGCGGCTGAGGCCCGCGGCCAGTGCCGCACACTGCATGAACAAGGACTCTTTCACGCGCGACCAAACTCGCCACCTGGGTGATAGCGCGACGCCCGCGGTTGAGTTTTGCTGCGGCACGCCGCAGCGCAGAAAGCCCGCTCCGTCCGCTGCGCATCAGGCCAGCATGGCCACGCCTTCGCGCAGGGCTGCCAGCTTGGCATAAACGATGTCTTCATCGACAGCGCCGAAGCCGGCGAAGGTGCCGAAGCCGCAGTCGCTGCCGGCAATGACACGCTCGGCGCCGACGATGTCGACGAAGCGCTGCACACGTTGCGCGATCAGCCGCGGGTGCTCGATGAAGTTGGTGGTGGTGTCGAGCACGCCCGGGATCAGCACCTTGGTGTCGGGGATTTGCGCACGCATCTCCTGAATCGTTTCCCACTCGTGGCCGTGGCGCGGGTTGGCGGTTTCAAACAGCAGGCCCTGCGGCTTGGCCTTGAGCACCGTGGGCAGAATAGCTTTCAGCGGTACGTCCTTGTGGTGCGGGCCTTCGTAGTTGCCCCAGCACACGTGCATGCGCACGCGTTCGGCCGGAATGGCCGCCAGCGCGAAGTTCAGCGCTTCAACGTGCTTTTCGATGCGCGCAAGGTAGGCTGCGTCGTCCAGTTCCTTGAACATCATGTGGCGGCCCAGGCCGAGGTCGGGCGAGTCCAGTTGCAGGATCAACCCGGCATCGACGATGGCGTGGTATTCGTGGCGCAGCGCCAGGGCCAACGCCTCAAGGTAGGCGTCGTCGTCCGCGTAGTGCTGGTTCGGCTGGAACAGTGCCACGACACCCGGCGATGCGCTGTTCATGAACACGGCGCCCGCGGCGTGCCTGGCCGCCGCCGACTTCACGTGCGCGATGTCTTTGGCCAGTGGCTCCAGCGTCTTGACGCCAATGGGGCCGACGCAGCAGGGCCGACGGTAGCTCGGCGTGCCACCCGACGACGACAGCCGCTTCATGAAACCGGGGTAGTCCAGCAGGTCGGCAGGCGTGCGCCGCGGGCTGTCGCCATCGAAGCCGGTGAAGCGGTCCTTGATGTACGTGGCGTAGCTGATCTTGCTCATCTCACCGTCACTGACGATATCGACGCCGGCCGCCACCTGGCGCGCCACGCAGTCGTCGACGGCAGTGGCCATCACGGCGTCAAAGGTGGCTTCGTCAACAGGCTCGCCCTTTTCGCGCGCGAAGATCTGTTCCACCACCGGCTGGCTGCGCGGCAGGCTCCCGACGTGGGTGGTGCGGATACGGGGCATGGTCTGTCCTTGGTGTTGCTGACTTGGAGCGCAGGGTCAGCGCTTGAGCCCGCAAGGGGTTGAGCGCCGCCACACGCGGGCAGGCGAGAATTTCGCGGTGAGGCCGCGAGCACAGGTTGCCGCTGACAGACAGGAGGTTGCGATTGGCTGCGCCAGTGTTCGCCATGCACCACTGTTCGGGCCCAGCCCTTGACCGCAGGTCATCGTGTTGACGTGCCACGGCCGCGGGTCCTCGACCGTTTGCGGCAGCCACCCGAAACCGTCGCGGTGCCGCGCTTTATCGGTGGAGTTCAGCCGTTCATGCATACGCATTCATCGTCGCATGGGTGATGCGGTTCAGACACTTCAGGACGTGCCGAAGAATCGCTGTCAGTAGCGCGGAAACCCGGCGCGGAAACCCGGCGCGGAAACCCGGCGACGCGCCGGATTGACATGCACCACCTTGATGAAGAGCGATCTTGAATTTGTCCGCAAAACGCTCCGCAGCGGCCAGGTCACCGTTGACCGCGACGACCCCGCTGCCGTCAGAAGAACGAATAGCTGACCTTCATGCCATAGGTCCGCGGCGGCGCGGCACTGGCTTGCAGCGTGCTGCCGCCACCCCAGACAAAGCGGTTGATCACGGTTTCGTCGTTGAAGTTGTCCACAAAGGCCTGCACCGCGAGGCGATCGTTGATCTTCCAGTTCACGCGTGCGTCACCCTTCCAGTAAGAACCTTGCTTTTCGGCCGCCGTGTTGTAGATCTGACCGTAGTAGCCGCTGGAGAGCGTGGCCGAGAGCATTGGCGTGATCGTGCCCAGGCCACCGAGCGAGAACTCGTAGCTGGCGAACACCGAACCCGACCGTTCTGCGGCATACGGGATGCGGTTGCCGGAGAGGTCGCAACCGTAGGCCTGCGGCACACCGTTGACGCCGGAGCCCGGCACCAGGCGGCACTTGTAGCCGGGCGCGAAAACCCGCGTCTGCCCGGCTGGTGCAGTGGTCACGCCGTCGACCACAGTGGCCGGCGTCCCGGGCGAGTCGATCAGTTGCGTGATCGCGATCGGCCCTGGCGCGTCGGGGAAGCTCGTGTACTTGGCGTCCAGCAGCGACAGCGTGCCGCCCACCGTGAACTGGCGCGTTGCCCGCCACTGGCCTTCGATTTCCAGCCCGTTGGCCTTGGATTTGGCGGCGTTGAAGAGAAGCGACGCGGTGGTCAGGCCGACCGCGACTTGGCGCTGCTCTTGCTGGTCGGTATAGCGATTCTGGAATGCGGCAACGTTCAGCTGCAGCGTGTTGTTCAGGAACCGATTCTTCGAGCCGATTTCGATGGCCGTCACTTCCTGCGGGTTGAAGGTGCGGGTGGCCTCGGTGATCAGCGCTGTCTGGCTGCCGTTGAAACCGCCGGAACTGAAACCGGTGGAATAGGAGAGGTAGACCATCTGGTCTTTGTTGAGCTGGTATTCCGCAGCCGCACGGCCAGTGGTCTTCTTGAATTCGACAGGCGTGTAGGTGGCGCCGAAGAAGGTGTTGTTGCCGACACCACCGCAGTTGGCACCCGGCACCACCGTACCCGCCGGGAAGCCGCCAACGGCCGTACCGCAGTTGGTCGTGCCGGCGCTGCCAAAGGCCGCTTCGCCAGCGACCAGGTCGTCAAGGTTGATGAAGGCCGGGTCGGGGTCGCTCAAGTTCGGGCTGACGGCGACGACCGAATTGCGGTTCGCAAACTTGTACTTCTTCTTGTCGACCGTGTAGCGCAGGCCGCCGGTGAGCGTGATCGCGTCGGCGGGCTTGAAGCTCAGCTGGCCATAGACGGCGTGCGAGTTGGTCTCGGCCACTGCGGTGTCCGCGCTGCCGTTGCCGACGCTGCGGCGTCGCGACTGGAACACGCCCAGGTTGTCGATCTTGTCCTTGAAGAAATAGACGCCGGCCACGTAGCCGAAGGGGCCGCGGCCTTCCGACAGGACCTGCAATTCTTGCGACGCGGACTTGCTTTTGGTGCGCTCGTAGCTGACCGCGATGGCGTCGCGCGAGAAGTCCTGGTCAACTGTCCGCAACACCGAGAAATCGGAGAAACCGGTAATCGACTTCAGCGAAAACGCGTTGAAGCGGTACGACACATCGGCCGAAACACTGGTGTCACGTAGCTTCAGCTCGGTCTGGAAGTCGTTCTCGACGCGGTACACGTTGCCGGGGCTGTAGATCGGGCGGCCGATGTCGGCGGTGGTGCCAGCGGCGGCGCCGCCCGGAATGCCTTGCGTGCGCGTGCAATCGGCAGCGCCGTCGGTCAAGCCGCCGCGCCCGTTGATCGCCAGAAAGTCGGCGTTCAACAGCGGCCGGCAGGTTCCGTTGACGTAGGTGCCGCGCTGGAAGTAGCTGAACCCGCCGGCGCCGTTGCCGCCTTGCTCGGTGCCGGCCAACCGCACCACGGCCTTGAAGCGGTCGTCGGGCTTGAACAGCGCCGACACGCGGAGGTACTTCAGGTCTTGATCAAACAGGTCGGCCGACGCGTTGAAGTCGTTCTTGACCCAGCCGTCGGCCTTCTCGCCGGCCACGGCGACGCGCAGCGCCAACGTGCTGCTGACAGGCGCATTGCCCACCAGCTCGACACGGGCCCTCTTGTAGCTGCCCAGCAGCAGGCTGCCCCTCGCTTCAACCATCCCCAGTTGCGGTTCCATCGTCGTGACGACAATGTTCCCGCCGAAGGTGTTGCGGCCGAACAGCGTGCCCTGCGGGCCGCGTTGCACTTCAACCCGCTCAAGGTCGATGAAGCTGGCCAGCGCCTGGCTCGGTCTGCTCTTGTAGATGCCGTCGACGAAGTAACCGATCGTGGTGTCGGCGTTCTGCTGGACGGCCTCGGTGCGCACACCGCGCATCGCTGGCCGCGCGTCGCTGCCAGAGCGGCCGAACGTGAACCCAGGCGCCAGGCCTTCGAACTGCGAGATGTCAACGACGTTGCGCGTTGACAGCATTTCGCCCGACAGCGCGGTAACCGATGTGCTGACCTTCTGCTGGTCTTCGATGCGGCGATTGGCGGTGACGGTGATGGTCGAGATCTGGCCTGTGTCAGCCGCGACTGCAGGTGCTGCGGTCTGCGCGCCGACTCCGGCGCCGCCAAGCAGCCCCCAGGCACCGACTGCCAGCGCCACCGCGTGCGGCAAAGTCCGCGGGGTCGGGCGGCGAAGAGTGCGGGGGACAAAGATCGGGTGGGTCATGTGCGGGCTCCGCGTTGCAAGTTGCAGGTTGCAAGCCTATGCAAAACGGCAGAGAATCGCTTCGCGGGAAACCCTAATCCTTCCCGGTGGGCGTGTGACTTGAAGTTCGCAACCGCCCACGCGGCGCTCCAAGCTTGAACATGGACAAGACGCTGGCACGGCGATTCAGCGCGGACATGCGCCCGCACGGCGATTCAACTTGGACACGCGCTTCGCACGACCCTTGTGCACGGCCCATCCACCCGCAACCTGCAACCTGCAACCGGACACTGAGCGATGTCGAGCAAACCCGATCCCACGCTGGCACAGACGAAGGCCGATGTCTGGCGGCTGCTGCAGCGCTTGCCCGGCCCCGACATGGCTGCCGCGCTGCACGAACAGCTGGCGCCGGACGCCGCTTGGTTTGTATCGCATCCGTTCAACGAACTGGTCGGTCCGGCCGAAGTGGCAGACCGCCTCTACGCGCCGCTGCTGGCGGCGTTTCCTGACCTCGAGCGCAGGACCGATCTGTTCTTCGGCGGCCAATGGACCAGCCCGCCGCCGGGCGTGGTCGGGCACGCACCCCCTGAACTGCGCGGCGAAGGCTGGTGGGCCACGACAACCGGCCACTACCTGGGCACCTTCAAGCAGCCTTGGCTGGGCATTCCGGCCACCGGCGAGCCCGCGGCGCTTCGCTTCGGTGAGTTCTACCGCTGGCAACAGGGGCCGGGTGGCGTTGGCTGCATCACGGAAGCCCGGGTGCTGCTGGACATCGTCGACCTGGCGCGCCAGGCTGGACGCCGCATCCTGCCTCCCAGCAGCGGGTTGGAATGGATGGTGCCCGGCCCGGCACCGCACGACGGCCTTCTGCTCGGCCCGACCGACCCTGCGCTGGGGCTTGAAAGCATGCGGCTGACGCTGGAAATGTTCACCGGCCTGTGGCGCTTCGACGGCAAGAATCTCGACTCGATGGACATGCCGCGCTACTGGCACCCGAACATGATGTGGTACGGCCCGGGTGGCATCGGCAGCATGCGTGGCGTGAGCGGCTTCCAGCGCCACCACCAGGCGCCGTTCCTGCATGCTTTTCCTGACCGCGGCAGCGCCAACCACCTGCCTCGCGGACACCGATCCCGGATTGCCGAAGGGCCCTACGTGGGCTCTACGGGCTGGCCCAGCGTGCGCGCCACCTTCACCGGCGACTACCTCGGGGTCAAGGCGACCGGCCTGCCGATCAACATGCGGGTGATGGACTGGTGGCGCAACGACGGCAGTCTGCTGACCGAAAATTGGGTGCTGATTGACTTGCCGCACCTGATGCTGCAGATGGACGTGGATCTGCTGGCACGTGTGCGTGACTGAACGCTGCAGGCCAGTTCCACGCGGCGCGCGGCCGGACGTTGGGGTCAACCCGCTATGACACTCGGGTTTTCAGCGATGGATACGCATGCAAGCTGGGCGAAAAAATTGGAGAATGTCAGATTCCATGAGTGAATCTGCTGCGCCCGTCGATCAGTACGGGGCGGTTGGTGCATGAACGCCGCCGCCTGGAACCAGCTTCCTGAAACGCGCTCGCCTGCCGGTCGCACCGCCGCCGACGTGTTGGCCGAAGGGCCGCGCCGGTAGGCACTGCCTGGTTTCGATCCGGTGTACCGCGACATCGTCGACTGCGTCGGGCGCTGTACCCACCGCATCTGGGAACAGGAGGACACGCCGTGCTCGTTCACGCCCAGGGTCAGCTTCCGGTGGCTTTCAACGTCGTGCCGACCGCCTCCACACAGACATGGGCGCCTGGGATACGCTGTCGCTACCGGGCGGCTGCGTGGGGCAGTTCGTCAACGCCGGTGACGAGGATGCGGAAGCCCTGCTAATGGTGCACGGCGACGCGCGCAAGACACCGCGTTTCGATGCTGCAGTTCATGCTGCCGCGCTGGCGCTTGATGTCAAGTTGGACGCCGGCGGTCTCCTGGCGCGCCACGGCCTGCTGCCGCCCGCCATGACGGGGTGAACACGCCGGCGCTGATCGCCCTGCCAGACACCTTGCTGGACGGCCTCTATTTGTCGGTTGTGTTGGAGGAAGTGGAATAGGGCTGGACGCACGTGGGCTGATTCTGGGTAGCCAAGGAAACATCGACGACGAAAAGGACCGGTTGGCTGTCAGTGGCGCAGCTGATCTTGCTCATTTCGCCGTTGCTGACGATGTCCACCCCCGCCGCCACCTAGCGAGCCACGCAGGCGTCGATGGCTGCGGCCATAAGGCGTCTAGGGTGTCTTGGTCGACCGGCTGGCCCTTTTCACGGGCGAAGATCTGGTCGAAGAAACGCTGGCTGCGCGCCAGGCTGCCGACGCGGTTGGCAAGGACGCGCGTCACGGCGGGCACCTTGCGCTTGACGATACGCAGCGACGCAGCTGCGAACGGTCACCCGAGTTCAGAAGCGGATGCCGGCATTGAGCCCGTAACTGCGTGGCGGCGCGTAGTTCACCAACAGTGCCCGGTGGTTGGTGTACACGGCGCGGGTAATGATCGCCTTGTCTTCGACGTTGTTCACGAAGGCCTGGAGCGTGAACTTGCCATCTGCGGTCCGGTAAGTCAGGCGCAGATCGGTCTTGAAGTAGGCATCGTTCTTTCCGTAATCCGGCGTCAGGTCGGTCAGGATATAGCCGGAGTTGAAATAGGTCTGAACCTCTGGTGTCAGCGTGCCGGCACCGCCAAGACCGATGTCATACGCGACGCCGAACTGGACGGTCTGCTTGGGCGAGAACGCCTTGCGCGAGGTGTACTTGGTTCCGTCGAGCCCAGTACCGGCAATGACGTACCGATATTGGGGCACCCCGCCCACCACCACTTGAGTGCCGCTGGTATCGAGCACAGGAACAAACCGGTTCGGATCGGTTCGCACATTGGGGAACGGCGTGCCCTGCACCGTGTTGGCTTCACCCGATGATGCAACGCAGCTTGGCGTGATCCCGCAAAAGCCGGCCGCGCCACCGAAATTGAACGTGTTGACGCTGTAGTCAAGTTGTTTTGCGTTCAACCAGTTGTAGTCCAGATTCAGGCGCAAGTCTTTGGTGGGACGAAGCACGGCAGAAAGATCAAAGCCATAGGCCCGGTCCTTGCCGATGTTCTGGACAAGTGCGATGACGCTGGTCAGCGGCGCGTTGGGATTGGGGATGGAAGTCTGGGCTTGGAGGTCGGTGTAGTCGTTCAGGAAAGCGGCGGCGTTGAGCGTCAATTTCCGGTCGAAGAAAGTGTTCTTTGATCCAATTTCAAAGGCCTTGACTTTTTCCGGTGCGAACGGCAACAAGGTCCTGACACCGGCGATTGACACAACGCCGGTGTTGAAGCCGCCGGCATGGACACCGGTTGAGTAGCTCGCGTACGCCATGTGATTGCGGTCGAACTTGTAGTCCGCAGCCAAGCGATAGGTCGTGTAGCTGTAGCTCTTGTTGCCACATTCGAAGTTGTAGGCCTGCGACACCGCCGTCGGCGACGCCGAAACCGAAGCCGCATTCGCGGGCACAAACCCACCACATGCGAAATCGACGGGGTCATCGATGCTGTGGGCAAAGTAGGAGCCTGGGCCCGTGGCGGCGGTGTTGAACCGCGATGTCATGAAGTCCTTTTCGTCCTTCGTGTGGCGAATCCCGGACGTCAAGGTCAGCTGATCGAAGAAGGTATACGAAAGTTGTCCATAAGCGGCCAGCGAGCGTGTCTTCTGCTGCTGCGCACTGAAGCTGTCGTAGGCCGTCCGCTGGTCCAGACCAGTTCCTGAAGGAAGATAGGTAAAGCCAAACGGAAAGTACTGTTGCCCGGGCGGTGCGGTGGCGGTCACATAACTGCGATTGACATTGGTGACGCTGCGATCGCGGGCGGTGTCTTCGAAGTAGTAGCCGCCAGCAATCCATTCAAGCGGGCTTTTCACCGAGCCATTCGACATCACCTGCAATTCCTGCGTGAGTGTCTTGCTCGTGGTTTGCGCGTAGGAATAGTTGAGCAGCACAGGCGTCAGACTGCCGCCAGTGCGGATGAGGTCGAAATCTGAGTAGCTGGTGATTGAGCGCAGTCGAACTGCTCCAATGTCGTAGCTGACGGTCGCACCCAACTGGTCTTGCGAACCCTTGCGGAAGATGTTGCCCGCGTAGTTCACCTTGTAGGGGTCATCAATGGTGGGTATTCCGATGTCGGCGCCATTCACATCAGGAATGCCATCGCGGAAGCGCGTGTCGATGGGCATCCCCACGCCCGTCCAGCTGTTGCCATTGAAGCCATTGGGCAGCGCGTAGGTGACGCCGTTGTAGGTGAGGGGCTGGCCTGGCGTGCGGATCAAGCTGGGGTCAACCAGCGTGCCGAGAATTTTGTAGCCGAAGCCGCCCAGGCCCTGGCCCCCCAGATCGAGATGCGAAGCACGCAGCACCACTTGAAGGTCGGGCAGCGAAGGCAACTCGATCTTCAATGTGCCGCGGAAGAATTTTTGCGTTTCGCCGCCGTAGTTGTTGCCGGTGCCGATGTTTTTCACATAGCCCTTGGTGTCCTCCGACAGCGCGGCCAGGCGCAGTGCCACCCCTTCAGTCAACGGCACATTGACGAAGCCCTCGGCGCGGTAGCGGGTGTAGTTGCTGGAGAGCAGATCCACACCGCCTTCGAACTTGTCCGTGGGCAGGGCAGAGTGAAAGACGATGTTGCCTCCGAAGCTGTTGCGACCGTACAGCGTGCCTTGCGGCCCTTTCTGTACCTCGACCCGAGCCAGATCGACGATCGGCGGAACCTGGCTGGTGCGGGATTGGTAAATGTCGTCGATGTAGATGCCGAAGCGCGGGTCCCCGGTCGCCGAGACGTTCTCGGTGTAAGTGCCGCGCATGGCGGGCCGCAGGTCCGAACCCGAGCGCCCCATGCGCAGGCCTGGCAAGAGTTGCTCCAAGCGGTCTGCAGTCGTTACGTTGGCGTTCTTTAGCTGACTGCCGGTGATCGCCGAAACCGAAAGTGGCACTTCCTGCAGCGGCTCAGCGCGGCGCTGCGCGGTGACGGTGATCACGGTGGGGTCGCTCTCAGTTCCACTCTTCGGCGGCTCCTGCGCCCCAGCCAGCGTGGACCCAGTGAGCGAACCGATGGCGGCAGATGAAAGCAGGACTGCGCGAAGCTGACGGCGACGGATCGATCTGGAAGTCATGGTTCCTCCTGAGGGTGTTGGTACGCGGTAGAAAGCTCGCTGCGGGATGCTAGTTGCATACGCATTCAATCTCAATACTGGGATAAACCCTGCGCGTAATTTCCGAACAAATGGACGCTGCCGCTTTATGATTGAATCCGTATGCAATTTACTTGAGGCCGTCATTGCATGAATGAATCCTCCCTTGCCTCGAAGCGCCAAGGTCTGCCCTTCAAGCTGCCGCCGCGTCCTTCGATCACGCGAGTGCGCCAAGTCGACCCCCAAGCATTGCGCGCAGCCAAGTCAGCCCGATTGCAGCCCATGGCGGGCTTCGACGAGGGCTATGCCGACATCGTCGACTTCATCGTCCGCATCACGGAAGAAATCTGGGTCGACCGGGCGGTCGGGCGCATCTACGACACCTACGACCACGGTTGCACCATCTACTCGTCATATGGCGTCGTGCGTTCGGTCGAGGAAGTGGTGGCGTCCACCGTGTCGACGCTGAATGCCTTTCCTGACGGCGAGTTGCACCACCTCAACGTGGCCTGGAGTGGTGACGACAGTGCGGGCTATTACAGCTCGCACCTTGGATTCAGTCGCTCGACCAACCGCGGTCCTTCGGGCTGGGGCCCGGCCACCGGGAAACGCATTGCCGTTCACTTCGTGGCCGACTGCGTGACACGCGGGAACTTCGTCCACACCGAGTGGCTGGTGCGTGACAACGGTGCCATGGTTCGGCAACTGGGGCTGGACGCCAACGAAGTGGCACGTCAAGTCGCAGCCCGCTCACAGCCGGATTGCCGCGTGAATTCGCCGCACACCGCCTTGCTGGGGCAGGCGCCACGGCTGCCACTGGCCTTGGCCGACGATGGCGCCGAGGCCTGGGTGCGTGTGATGTTCGACCAGCTCTGGAACCAGCGTCGGCTCGACCGGTTGGCGCAGTACTTCAGCGCCGACTCGGTCTGCCACGCGGGTGGCGGCCGCGTGGCTGCCGGCTTGCGCAACCAGTCGGCTTTGATGCTGATGATCCTCAGCGCGCTGCCGGACGCCACCATGCATGTCGAGCATGTCTGCCATTCGGACGAGACCGACGGCGTCATCGTGGCCGTGCGTTGGCGCCTGGAAGGCACCACCCGCAGCGGCTCGCTCTTCGGCGCCTGCCCCGAGAACAAGCCTGTCGCGCTGATGGGCATGAGCCACCTGCGCTTGTGCGGCGCTTTCGTCGTCGAGCATTGGATGGTGTTCGACGAAATCGGCGCCTTGGTGCAGGCCTACCGCGCATGAACACGGCAGCGGCCTGGAATCAGTTGCCCGCGGTGCGCTCGCCCGCCGGCCGGACTGCGGCCGAGTTGCTGGCGCAGCGCCCGCGCTTGCAGGATTTGCCGGGTTTCGATCCGGTCTACAGCGACATCGTCGATTACATCGTCCGCTGCACGCACCGCATCTGGGAAGAAAAGAACGTCGGTTTGTGCCGCACGCACTACGCCGACTCTTGCGTGATGCACACCTTGAACGGGCCCAGCAGCGGCCTGGAAAACGTCGTGCAGGGCACGCTGGCCGCACTCGCCGCCTACGCCGACCGCCAGGTGATTGCCGACGACGTGATCTGGAGCGAGGACAGCCCGGGCTTGTTCTACTCGTCGCACCGCATCACCAGCCGTTCGACGCTGGAAGGTACCGATGCGGTGTATGGGCAGGCCACAGGCCGGGCACAGATGGCCACCACGGTGGCCGATTGCGTGGTGCGTGAAAACCTCATCGTCGAAGAATGGCTGTTCCGCGACAACGCCCGCGCGGCCTTGCAAATGCAGCGTGAACCCGCCGCCGTGGCGCACGCACAGGCCGAGGCCGACCGCAGCGGCGACCCCGCGCGCCACGCCTGGCGGCAGACGTGGATCGACAACACGCGCAGGCTGGCCCGCGCCGCGCAGGCGTGGCCAGACCACGCGCACCCAGCCCTAGGCCCGGCCCGGCTGTTGCATGCCGCCTGGTGCGACGACCTGTACGGAGAGGCGGCCGAGCAGGTCTCGCCCAGCATCGAAGTGCTCTGGCCGACGGGCCGCAGCGGCTGGGGGCGCGGTTACTGGGTCGGCTGCCTGATGCAGCTGCGCGCACAGCTGAAGGATTTCGCGCTTGCCATCGAACATTGGGCCGCGCGGCCTTTGCCCCATGGTGACGTGGCCGTGGCGTTGCGCTGGTCGGCAGA
>JAYSYB010000208.1:0-5972 GCA_043716775.1 Rubrivivax sp. | reverse complement strand
CCCAGCAGCGTGACGGCGCGGGCAAAAGACAACGCCACCGGCTGCATGGCGTCGAAGGGCGTCTGCCCGCCACCACACATGACCGTCAGCGCACCGTTGACGGCGCCAGCCTGGCCGCCGGAAACCGGAGCGTCAATGAAGTGCAGGCCGCGCGCTTGTGCCGCCCCGCTGAGCTCGCGCGCGATCTCGGCTGACGCAGTGGTGTGGTCCACGAAGATGGCGCCGGTTTTCATGCCTGCAAAGGCGCCGCCATCGCCCAGCGTGACGCTGCGCAGGTCGGCGTCGTTGCCGACGCAGGAGAAGACGAAGTCGGCGCCGGCAGCTGCTTCCTGTGGTGTAGCAGCCCGGGCGCCGCCGTATTCCGCGACCCAGGCTGTCGCCTTGGCAGCGGTGCGGTTGAAGACAGTGACGTGGTGCCCGGCGCGGGCCAGATGGCCGGCCATCGGGTGACCCATGACCCCCAGGCCCAGGAATGCAACGCGGCGCGGTTCGGTCGGTGTGTAGGTACGGGGTGTATTCATGCATGCATCCTGCCACGAACCGCAGCCTCTGGTTCTTAGACCACCTTCATATGCTCGGTACCCGCAGCCAGGTCAGTGTTCCGCGCGCGAGCGCTCTGTAACTTGATTTGCAGCCGCAGGTCGTTCACCGAATCGGCATTGCGCAGCGCGTCGTCGTAGGTCACCTGGCGGCCTTCGTAGAGGTCGAAGAGGCTCTGGTCGAAGGTCTGCATGCCGAGTTCGCGGCTGCGCTTCATCAGTTCCTTGATCTCGGCAACTTCGCCCTTGAAGATCAGGTCGCCCACCAGCGGCGTGTTCAGCAAAATCTCCACAGCAGCCACGCGGCCACGGCCTTGTTCGCGCGGCAGCAGGCGCTGGCTGACAAGCGCTTTGAGGTTCAGCGACAGGTCCATCAGCAGTTGCTGTCGCCGTTCTTCGGGAAAGAAGTTGATGATGCGGTCCAGCGCCTGGTTGGCGCTGTTGGCGTGCAGCGTGGCCAGGCACAGGTGGCCGGTCTCTGCAAAGGCGATGGCGTGGTCCATCGTCTCGCGATCGCGGATCTCGCCCATCAGAATGACGTCGGGTGCCTGCCGCAGCGTGTTCTTCAGCGCAGCTTCCCAGCTGTCGGTGTCGATGCCCAGTTCACGCTGCGTGATGATGCAGTTCTTGTGCGCGTGCACAAACTCTACCGGGTCTTCAACGGTGATGATGTGGCCAAAGGAATGTTCATTGCGGTGGTCGACGATGGCCGCCAGCGACGTGCTCTTGCCCGAGCCCGTCGCGCCCACAAAGATAACCAGGCCGCGCTTGGTGAGGCTCACTTCCTTCAGCACCACCGGCAGGCCCAGGCCGTCGATGGTAGGCAGCGTGGCTGGAATCGTGCGGAAGACCAGGCCCACCATGCCCTGTTGAATGAAAGCGTTGACGCGAAACCGCCCCACGCCCTGCGGGCTGATGGCGAAATTGCATTCCTTGGTGCGCTCAAAGTCCGCACCCTGCTTGTCGTTCATCACCGCACGCGCCAGCGCCATCGTGTGCTGGCCGGTGAGCGGCTGCGGGCTGACCTTGGTGACCTTGCCGTCCACCTTGATCGCGGGCGGGAAGTCGGCGGTGAGGAAAAGGTCGGAGCCGTTGCGGCTGACCATCAGCCGCAGCAAGTCGTTGACGAATTTGGATGCCTGGTCGCGTTCCATTTTTTGTCCTACCCCGGAAAGTTCTCAGGAATCTTGGCCTTGGAGCGCGCCTCAGCCGGGCTGACCAGATTGCGCCGCACCAGGTCCGACAGGTTCTGGTCCAGCGTCTGCATGCCGATGTTCTGGCCGGTCTGAATGCTGGAATACATCTGCGCGATCTTGTTTTCGCGGATCAGGTTCTTGATGGCGCTGGTGCCCAGCATGATCTCGTGCGCAGCCACGCGGCCAGTGCCGTCCTTGAGTTTGCACAAGGTTTGCGAGATCACCGCGACGAGCGACTCGGACAACATCGCGCGCACCATTTCCTTCTCGGCGGCAGGAAACACGTCCACCACGCGGTCCACGGTCTTGGCTGCGCTGCTGGTGTGCAGCGTGCCGAACACCAGGTGGCCGGTTTCTGCGGCCGTCAGCGCCAGGCGGATGGTTTCCAGGTCACGCAGCTCGCCCACCAGGATGCAGTCGGGGTCTTCGCGCAGCGCAGAACGCAGGGCGTTGTTGAAGCTCAGCGTGTGCGGGCCGACTTCGCGTTGATTGATCAAACACTTTTTGCTTTCGTGCACGAATTCGATCGGGTCTTCCACCGTCAGCACGTGGCCGTATTCGTTTTCGTTCAGGTGGTTGACCATCGCCGCCAGCGTGGTGCTCTTGCCCGAGCCCGTGGGCCCCGTCACCAGCACCATGCCGCGTGGGCGCAGCGCCAGTTCAGCAAAGACCTTCGGCGTGCCCAGCTGTTCCAGCGACAGGATCTTGCTGGGAATGGTGCGGAAGACCGCGCCGGCGCCGCGGTTCTGGTTGAACGCATTCACGCGGAATCTCGCCAGACCCTGGATCTCGAACGAGAAGTCGCACTCCAGCGTGTCTTCATAGTGCTTGCGCTGGGCGTCGTTCATGATGTCGTAGACCATCGCGTGCACCATCTTGTGGTCGAGCGCTTCGACGTTGATGCGCCGCACGTCGCCGTGCACCCGAATCATCGGCGGCAGGCCGGCCGAGAGGTGCAGGTCGGAAGCCTTGTTCTTGACCGAAAAGGCCAGCAGCTGGGTGATGTCCATGGGTGGGTGCGTGGCCGGTGGCGCCGGCGCTTTAAGCTCGAGGGATTATGGGCAGCATCGGAAGCAACCTGCAAGAAGTGAAGCGGCGCATCGTGGCAGCCTGCGACCGCGCCGCGCGCCCCGCCAGCAGTGTCACGTTACTGGCCGTCAGCAAGACCTGCAGTGCCGATGCCGTGCGCCAAGCCGTGGCAGCGGGCCAGCGCGCCTTTGGCGAAAACTATGTGCAGGAGGCGCGGACCAAGATCGACGCGTTGGCTGATTTGCGGGCGCAACTGCAATGGCACCTGATCGGCCCGCTGCAAAGCAACAAGACGCGCGCGGTCGCCGAGGCTTTCGACTGGGTGCACACGGTGGACCGGTTAAAGATCGCGCAGCGCCTGGCCGAACAACGCCCGCCGGGGCTGCCGCCGCTGCAACTGTGCCTGCAAGTCAACGTCAGCGGCGAGTCCAGCAAGAGCGGCGTCCTGCCCACTGAGCTGCCTGCGCTGGCGCATGCCGTGGCGGCGCTCGCGCCTGCGCGGGTGCAGCTGCGTGGCCTGATGAGCATCCCCGAGGCTGCCACTGACCTTGACGCCCAGCATCACCCGCACCGCGTGCTGCGCGGCTTGTTCGACAGCCTGCTCCGCGAGGGGCTGGCGCTCGACACGCTGTCGATGGGCATGAGCGCTGACCTTGAAGCCGCAGTGGCCGAAGGTGCCACGGTGGTGCGTGTGGGCAGCGCGATCTTCGGCACCCGGGGCTGACTCACCCGCAATAGGCCGACGCCCACGATCGGGTGGGTTTGCTGTGAGGAATGCCACGGCAGAACCTCACGACAACACTTCTGACTGCTGGTTACGAGCTGCACCTTCAGGCCATACTGACGCCATCCCAAGACGCAGGGGTGGCCTCGGTCAGCTGCGTACCTGGAAACCCTGCGGGGGTGGCATCGAGCCAACCGCAGCGGCAATCAGTTCAGTCCAACGCGCAGCCTGACAAGGCCGCGCCCCTCGCCACCCAGGGGAATCCAAATGAGCTTTGTCTCCCGTTTCGTCGTCCTGATCGAAAGCCGCCGCCTGCACAAGGCAGTCGTGGCCACGGTCACCGCAGTCTCGCTGTTGCTATCCGGCTTCGGTTTGACTGCCGCCCATGCCGCGCCAGGCGGTCAAAAGATTGCACAAGACCTCAACAACGAGGTCGGTCGCGTCGGCGCCCCCCAAGCCAGGTGGGCACGTGACGTGAACGGCGTGCGCCAGGTGCAGATCATCGCGCTCAGCAACGACGTTGATCCGCAGATGCGCAATCTGCGCGATTACGTCAGAAGCATCGGCGGCTCGGTGCATGCGTTGCACCCGGCAGTCCGTGCGCTGACGATCCAGATCAAGGCGCGCGACGTGGCGGCGCTGTCGCAGCGCAGCGATGTGCTCAGCGTGTCTCCCAACCGCGTGACGCAGCGCACCGCCAGCACGCTGGAGCTGATCACCGGCGCGCTGACGGCCAGCGTCCGCACGTCCAGCACCAAGACGAGTTACGTCGGTGTCGACGGCACCGGGATCGGCATCGCGGTGCTTGACTCGGGCGTGATGAAGGCGCACGAAGCCTTCATGGACGGTTCTGGCGCACCGCGCGTCTAGCGCAACGTCAACATGCTGAACGCGAACGCGGCCAACTGGGTCAGCGCGACCGACGGCACTGTCTCGCTGGCACCCGGCAGCAGCGCGCTCGAGTCGTATGAGAAGGCGCTTGCCGTCGACGACGATTTGATCCAGGACGCCTACGGCCACGGCACACACGTCGCTTCGGTGGCGGCCGGCCGCTCCAAGTACTACAGCTCGACGGCTTCCGACGGCACCGGGCTGGCCCCCAACGCCAACGTCTATGACGTGCGGGTGCTCAACGACAAGGGTTTTGGCACCGTGAGCGACGCGCTGGAAGGCATCCAGTGGGCGATCTACCACGCCAAGGAATACAACATCCGTGTCCTCAATTTGAGCCTGGCAGCCAATTCCAGTGAAACATGGCGGACCGACCCGCTGTGCGTCGCGGTGCGCAACGCCGCGGCCGCCGGCATCACGGTGGTGGTGGCGGCCGGCAACTTCGGCCGCAGCTCCTTCGGACAAGAGGTCTACGGCGCCATCGGTGCACCCGGCAACGATCCTTCGGTGATCACGGTGGGCGCCGCCAATTTCAGGGGCACCGCGGCGCGCGCTGACGATGTCGTCAACTTTTTCAGCTCGCGCGGCCCCACCCGCGGCAGCTACCTCGACAGCGCCGGCGTGCGCCGCGTCGACAACCTGCTCAAGCCCGACCTGGTGGCGCCGGGCAACCGGGTGATGGGCGCTGCGGCAACCAAGGCCAGCAGCAGCTCACCCGACTGGAACTTCATGGCCAGCAACTACAACAGCACCCTCGTGGCACCGCTGGCTGAAGGCCAAAAGTATGGGGAAACCCAGATGGTGATGAGCGGCACGTCGATCGCGGCACCCGCTGTGGCCGGCACCGTGGCGCTGATGCTGCAGGCCAATCCGGGGCTGACGCCGCCACTGATCAAGGCCATCCTGCAGTACACGGCGCAGCCCGTGGCAAATGCCAACTTGTTGCAGCAAGGCGCGGGTCTGCTCAACGTGGAAGGTGCAGTCAAGCTGGCCAGGGTGCTGCGCACCGACCTGGCCACGGCCATCCAGGCCGGCACCGTGGCGTCCGGCGGCACGATGCTCGCCCCGGGCAAGACCATGCCGGCGGCCACGTCGACCATCAACGGCACCAGCTTCAACTGGTCGCGCATGGTGTTTGCAGGAGGCAACTTCGTGCTCAGCAACAACGCGCTGTTCACCAAGTACCAGCCCATCTGGGATCCGCGCATCACCTGGGCCAACGGCTTCGTGCTCAAGCGCGAAGCGGTGTACTGGTCGGGAACGGGCATCACTGCCAACACTTTTGCCAAGCAGTTCACCGAGTCCGTGCCGGTCAACCAGTCCCTGGTGACGTCGGGCGTCGTCAGTGGCAATTCACTGGCCGGCACCAGTTCCAGGATCGGCATGACGGGTGTGTTCATTCCCACCGCCACGCTGTCGGGCTGGCTGGTCAGCGGCAGTGGCTTGGTGCTCGGCACCGGGCTGGTGTTGAGCGAAGGCCTGGTGCTGAGCGAAGGGCTGGTGCTGAGCGAAGGGCTGGTGCTGAGTGAAGGGCTGGTGCTGAGTGAAGGCCTGGTCCTGAGCGAGGGTCTGGTGCTCAGCGAGGGCCTGGTC
>JAYSYB010000207.1:0-5978 GCA_043716775.1 Rubrivivax sp. | reverse complement strand
GGGTCGAACCAGCTGTTGATGAAGCTGACCATGAATTCGACCTTCGGGTTGGTTTCTTTCGCGCCGGCCATGAAGGCGTTCATCAGGCGGTTGACCTCTGGGATCGGGTAGCCACCGACCATGCCGATCTTGTTGCTCTTGGTCATGCCGCCGGCGATCATGCCGCTCAGGTAGGCCGGCTCCTGGATGTAGTTGTCGAAGACGCTGAAGTTGGGCTCTTGCGGTTTGCCGCTGCTGCCCATCAGGAAGCTGATCTTGGGGTAGTCCTTGGCCACCTTGCGCGCGGCGGCTTCGACGGCGAAGGACTCGCCGACGATGAAGGTGTTGCCCTTCTCGGCGTACTGACGCATCACGCGTTCGTAATCGGCGTTGGCGACGCTTTCGCTGAAGACGTACTCGATCTCGCCACGCGCTTGCGCGGCCTTCAGCGCCTTGTCGATCCGGCTGACCCATTGCTGCTCCACCGGCACGGTGTAGATGGCGGCGACCTTGATCTTGGTTTGCGCAAAGGCGGGTGCGGCCAGGGCAGCGCAAAGTGCGATGGCGATGACAACGGTGTGGCGGCGGGATAGGGACATGAACAGCTCCTCGGGGAGTGGGTGATGGGTCGGCGACGGGACAGCAATGAACGCGGAGTTATAGCAAGTCCCGTTCCCTCGGCGCTCCCTTGGCGTTCCGTCGGCGCTTCCCCGGGGGCTGCCGCGCAGGACCGCCGCCTAGAATCGGCGCGCCGTTCAAAGCCCGTCCCGTCTTCTTCCCCCCGTTGCATGAATTCGTCCTCACTCACCGCACTTTCCCCTCTCGACGGCCGCTATGCGCAGAAGCTGGCCGCGCTGCGGCCGCTGCTGTCGGAATACGGCTTGATGCAGCGCCGTGTGCAGGTCGAAGTGGAATGGTTCATTGCCTTGTCCGACGCCGGCTTTGATGAGTTCAAGCCGTTGTCGCCCGCCGCGCGCAGCCTGTTGCGCCAGCGTGTGCAGGACTTCTGTGAAGCCGACGCGCAAGCCATCAAGGACATCGAGAAAACCACCAACCACGATGTCAAGGCGGTGGAGTACTGGCTGAAGGGCTGCTTTGTCGGCCACGCCGAACTGGAACGTGCCGCCGAGTTCGTGCACTTCGCCTGCACCAGCGAAGACATCAACAACACGAGCCACGCGCTCATGCTGCAGGCCGCGCGCGCGCAGGTGCTGCTGCCGGCGCTGGACCGGCTGCAGGCCAAGCTGACGCAGATGGCGCACGAACAAGCGGCCGTGCCCATGCTCAGCCGCACCCATGGCCAGACTGCCAGCCCGACGACCGTGGGCAAGGAAGTGGCCAACGTGGCCGCGCGGCTGGCGACCGCGCAGGCGCGCATCGCCGCCGTGCCGCTGCTGGCCAAGATGAATGGCGCGGTGGGCAACTACAACGCGCACGTCGCGGCCTACCCGGGCTTCGACTGGGAGGCCTTCAGCCGTCGGGTTGTCGAAGAGCAACTGGGCCTGGCCTTCAACCCCTACACGATCCAGATCGAACCGCACGACTGCATGGCCGAGCTCTTCGACGCGGTGGCGCGCGCCAACACCGTGCTTATCGACTGGAGCCGCGATGTCTGGGGTTATGTCTCGCTGGGCTATTTCAAGCAGCGGGTGAAGAAGGGCGAGGTGGGTTCTTCCACCATGCCGCACAAGGTCAACCCGATCGACTTTGAAAACGCCGAAGGCAACTTCGGCTTGGCGAATGCGCTGCTTGCGCACATGAGCCACAAGCTGCCCATCAGCCGTTGGCAGCGCGACCTCACCGACAGCACCGTGCTGCGCAACATGGGCGTGGCTCTGGGCTACACCGTGCTGGCGCTGGACAGCCTGGCGCGCGGCCTGGACAAGCTGCAGATCAACGTGGACGCGCTGGCCGCTGACCTGGACGGCGCCTGGGAAGTGCTGGCAGAACCCGTGCAGACGGTGATGCGCCGCCACGGCCTGCCCAACCCCTACGACCAGCTGAAGGATTTCACCCAGGGCAAGCCGATCACGCGCGAACTGATGCAAGGCTTCATCCAGGGCCTGGCGATTCCGCAGGCCGACAAGCAGCGTCTGCTGTCGATGACACCGGGCAGCTACACCGGTTTGGCGGCTGCATTGGCGGCCCGGTGGGGAACAGGAACGCAAGCGGGGCCGGCATGAGCTTCCGTGCCCAGCTGGCCGCCGCAGAAGCGCAAAACGCGTCGATGCTGTGCGTGGGGCTGGACCCGGAGCCGGCGAGGTTTCCGCTGCCCTGGCGCGACGATCCGCGGCGCATCTTCGACTTCTGCGCGGCCATCGTCGCCGCGACCCAAGACCTGGTGATTGCCTTCAAGCCACAGATCGCGTACTTCGCCGCGCAGCGCGCCGAAGACCAGCTGGAGCGGCTGATCGCGCACATCCACAAGGTGGCACCCCATGTGCCGGTGATTCTGGACGCCAAGCGCGGCGACATCGGCGCCACGGCTGCGCAGTACGCGCTTGAAGTCTTTGAAAGATACCGCGCCGACGCCGTGACGCTGTCGCCCTTCATGGGCTTCGATTCCATCGAGCCCTACCAACGCCACACCGGCAAGGGCCTGATCCTGCTCTGCCGCACCTCCAACCCGGGCGGCAGTGACCTGCAGGCGCAGGCGCTGGAAGGCGGTGAAAAACTGTTCGAACGCATCGCGCGGCTGGCGGCTGGCGAGTGGGGCCGGTCTTCGTCAGGGCTCAGTGCTGAACTGGGCCTGGTCGTCGGCGCCACCTACCCCGAAGAAGTGGCGCGTGTGCGGGCGCTGGCGCCGACGCTGCCGCTCTTGATCCCGGGCATCGGAGCGCAGGGCGGCGACGCCACCGCCACGGTGCGCGCGGGCTGGCGTGCCGGCGCGAATGAAGGTGACCGCAGTGGACCCGGCGGACCCGGCGGGCCGGTGATCGTCAGTTCGTCGCGCGCGGTGCTCTACGCGGGTGACGGCCCGGGCCTGGCCAGCACCGCCGGTGCCTATGCGCTGGCGGCGCGCGGCGTGGCCGATGCGACGCGTGCGCTGCTGCACGCGGCCAGAGGCTGAGAAGCACGGTGGGCCGCGCACTGCCGATCGACCTCGACCGCTCAATCCCTGTGCTGGTGCGCCGTGAAGAGCCACCGCCCAGCGGCCCGCCGGCGCAGCTGGTGCAGCGCTTCATCCTGATCCTGGCCGTCACGGCCGCCACGGTCGCGCTGCTGCTGCTGGCCTTCCACCCGGACAAGGCGCGAGTCGCGCCCGTGGTGCTGGGCTATGGCGTGTTGGCGGGCTTGAGCGCGCTGTGCCTGCTGCGCCTTGGTGGCGCAGCGGCGGCGTGGCTCGCGCGGGCCCTGACCGGCCTCTTGATCACCGTCGTGGCCGTCATGGGCCTGGCCACGCTGCGTCTGGGCTCTGGCCTGTCGGCACCTGCGCTGCTGCTGGTGCCATTGCTGGTGTGCGCCCTGGGCGCCGTGTGCGGCCGGCGCGCGGCACTGCTGCTGGCTGGGGCGTCGGCCTTGGTGGTGCTGGGCCTGGCACTGGTGCCGCCCGCCGCAGCGCTGCCGCCGCGGTGGCCCACGGTGGGTTGGCTGCTGGCCGTGCACCTGTTGTGCATTGGCGTCGGCCTGGCATTGGGCGACATGCTGGCGCAGACGCTGGGTCAGGCGGCGCGCGCGGCCCACCAGCGTGAACAGCGCTTTCGCCGTCTGTTGTCCTTGGCGGCCGACGCCTATTGGGAGATCGACAGCTGCTACCGCCTGGTTGCGGCGGGCCAGCATGATCACGAATTGCGCGTGCTGGAATCGCGCACTGGCCTTGGCGCCATGCCCTGGGAGCTGCCGCGTTTTGTCTGCGACGCCGACACGCTGGACGCGCTGATGGCCGACCTGGAAATTCGCGCCCCCTTCCGCGACCGGCCTTTCAGCTGGCGCAACCGCGACGGCAGTCTGCGCAGCTACCTGGCCAGCGGTGAACCGCGCGTGGATGCCCGGGGCGTCTTCAAAGGCTACTGGGGCGTGGCGCGCGACGTCACCGCCATGCAGGCCGCACGCGCCGAATTGCAGGCCACCGAAACGCGCTACGAGGACCTGTTTGCGCGCATCCCCACGCCGCTGGTGCTGCACCGCCATGGCTACATCATCGACGCCAACCCGGTGGCCGTGCGCTTGTTCGGCCACGCCGACCTGGGAGGCATGCTGGGCACCGACTTGATGGCCCGCTTTGCCAGCGCCGATTCGCGCGACCGGGCACGCCGGCGCATGGACCAGCTCTTGGCCATGCCCGAAGGCGCCGCCCTGCCAGAAACGAGCCTGCAGTTTCTGGTGCAAGGCAAGCTGCTGACGGTGCAGGCCACCGGCGTGCGCGTGCAGGCTGGTGGCGGGCCCGCCGTGCTGTCGATCTTCGTCGACACCAGCGAGCGGCTGGCAGCGCAGGAAGCGGTGCGCCGCTCACAGGCCATGCTGGCGCATGTGGTGGACACCAGCCCCGACCTGATCACGCTGACCGATGTCGCGAGTGGCCACTTCGTGATGGTCAACCAGGCCTTTCAGCGCATGAGCGGCTGGCCCGCCACCGAGGCGGTAGGCCGCACGGCGCTGGACCTTGGCATCTGGGGCGACAACTTGGCGCGCGAACACTTCGTGACCCAGCTGCGTGCCACTGGCGGCGTGACCGACTTGCCCGTGAGTTTCTTCAACCGCCAGGGCGGTGAAGTGGCCATGCGCGTCTCGGCGGCGCGCTTCATGATGGACCGCCGCGAACACTTGGTGATCAACGCCCGCGATGTCAGCGCTGGCGAGCGCGACCGCATGGAGCGTGCGGCCATTCTGGACAACGCGTCGATCGGCATCGCCGTCATCCGCAAGCGCCGCTTCGTGCTGGTCAACCCGCACTTTGAGCGCATCTTTGGCTGGGCACACGGCACGCTGGTGGGACAGGCGGAATCGGTAGTCTGGCCGCACGCCGACGACTATGCAGAAGTCGGCATGGTGGCCGGCTCGCGGCTGTCCAAAGGTGAGCCCGTGGAGATGGAACGCACAGTCCGGCGCCAGGACGGCAGTATCTTCACGGCGCTCGTGCGGGGCTGTGCCATCGACGCCACGCGGCCCGCCGCCAGCGGCACCGCCTGGATCGTTGAAGACGTGACGCAGCGCCGCCAGTTTGAACGTGCCCTGGCCCGCGCCCGCGACGACGCCGAGGCCGCCAACCGCGCCAAGAGCGCCTTCCTGGCCAACACCAGCCACGAGCTGCGCACACCGCTCAACGGCATGATCGGCCTGTCGCGCATGGCGCGTGCTGAAGGCGTGAGTGAAGCCTTGCGCCAGCAGTATCTGGGCCAGATTGCCGACAGCGCCCAGTCGCTGGCGGGCATCATTTCCGACATCCTCGACCTGTCCAAGATCGAAGCCGGCAAGCTGCAGATCGAGACCACCGCCTTTGACCTGGGCGCACTGCTGCGCACGCTGGAACACACCTACCAGACGCTGGCCGGCGCACGCGGCCTGGCGCTGCGCTTCACGGTGGATGGCAGCGTGGAAGGCGGCGTCTGTGGTGACCCGCTGCGCGTGCGCCAGATCGTCACCAACTTCCTGTCCAATGCCCTCAAGTTCACCGCCAGCGGCCATGTGCAGGTGCTGGCCCGGCGCGACGCCGACGGCATGGTGCGCATTGATGTCCGCGACAGCGGACCGGGCATCGACGCGCCGTCGCTGCAGCGTCTGTTCAAGCCCTTCACCCAGGCCGACCAGTCCACCACCCGACGCTTTGGCGGCACCGGCCTCGGCCTGTCCATCTGCCGCGAACTGGCGCTGCTGATGGGCGGCACGGTGGGTGTGGACAGCGAGGTCGGCCAGGGCAGCCGTTTCTGGGTCGTGCTGCCTTTGCCACCCAGCGAAATGCCGCTGCAGCCGCTGCCGGCGTTGCTGCCGGGCGGGCCGGCCAGCTTGGCCGGCACCCGCGTGCTGATGGTGGAAGACAACGCCGTCAACATGATGATTGC
>JAYSYB010000206.1:0-6016 GCA_043716775.1 Rubrivivax sp. | reverse complement strand
GTGCGAGATCAAGCACGAGGCGGCGGATCGCGGCGTCGATTTCGGGCACGCCGCTGGTGACGACGAAGGTGACCGACTCGACCGAACCGTCGCGGCGCATTGCCACCGTTACCAGGGGGCGGGTGTGCGGGTTCTGCCCGAGCCGGCGCACGAAGTCGGGCGGGGTGTTGAGCTGCACGCGTCGCGCCCAGGCCTCGGCATGCAGCACGAGCTCGGCATTGGCATCGGTCCGCCCCCAAAGCCGGCCGCGGCGCAACGGACTCCACGAGGGCGGGCGCGCATCGGTCGGGCCCTGGCGGCGGGCCTCGTCCCCGGCCTGTCGCGCCGCATCGCGCTGTGCCGCTTCCTCGTCGAGCTGGCGGCCGATGGCACGCAGCAAGGCCTCGCGTCGGGCCTCGCGTTCCTGGTCGGCCTGTAGCGCTCGCTGGCGAGCGGCGTCCTGTCGCGCCGCTTCTTGTCGTGCGGCCTCCAGACCCGCCGTCTCCCGCTCGGCCTGCAGGCGCTGGGCCTCGATGCGGGCCATGCGTTGGCGCTCTGCCTCCAACCGCTCGGCGCCAATGCGCTGCGCCTCGCGCTGCGCGATCTCCGCTGCCGCCGCGGCGTCGAGCCGGGCCGTCGTCAGGCGTACTGCTTCGGCGCGTGCGGCCGCCTCGCGGCGTTCGGTATTGAGACTCGCGGCCTGTTCGTTCTCTGCCGCCACGCGGGCGGCTTGTGCACGCGCGGCAGCCTGGCGCGCAGCCTCCAGGCGCGCGGCCTCTCGACGCTCAGTCTCCGCACGCTCGGCTTCAAGGCGGCGCGCCTCGGCCCGCGCTGTCTCGTAGGCCGCTTGCTGCGCCGCGCGTCGCTGGGCGTCGCGCTCCTGGCGCGCAGCGTCGGCCCTCGCTCGCTCGCGGGCAAGGGCCGGATCGGGCGGCGGCGGCGACGACGACGACGACCGCGACGGCGACGACGCGACCGGCGGAAATGCTACGGCGACGTCCTCGGGCACAGCGGTGGGCACAGCTGTCGCTGCAGGCGACGCCGCGGCGATGATCTCGGGCGGCGGTGCCTGGTCGGGCGGCGGTGCCGGTGCCGGCGCCGGTACAGGTACAGGTACAGGTACAGGTGCAGGTGCAAGTGCAGGTGCAGGTGCAGGTGCAGGTGCAGGTGGGGGTGCAGGCGTTGCCGGCGCGTTGGGCAGCACTGTGGGCGGCGGCTCTGGCACCTGCATGACTGGCGCCTTCGCGGGCGCCGGAGCGGTGACGGGCAGCTGAGCCAGTGCCAGTTCGGTCGTGGCGCCCGTGCCTACTGCCACTGACGCGGGCGGAACGGGCTCGACGATCGCCACAGCCACCGCCACAGCCTGCTCCGGCTTCGACACCGGCGAGGGCGGCGGCAACTCAAGCCGCAGGCGCACGACCGGCACCTCCACCCGACGCTCCTGCCAGGGCCACCCCAGGCCCGGCAGGCCAGCGCCGGTGCCGCCTAAGGTCAGGCTGACCAGCAGCGCGTGAATGGCCAGCGACACGGCCAGCGCCGCGCCCAGGCGCCGGCGCGGACCAGCGGACCAAGCGGCCCCCCCCGGCCGCGCCCGGCCGGCATGTGCCTGCTCATCCTGTTGTTGCATCGCTCGCATCGGCATGATTGTCCACAGCGTGCGCAGTGCGCCTGCGGCGGCGTGACGGTAGCGCGCAGGCGCCGTGCCGCTGCTCCCGGTGCGACGCGGGCGCAAGAGCCAGCGCCGGGAATAGAAATTTCAATCACTTTCGGCAAGGCCCAAACTGGCCCGTCCCGGGATCGGCCCGACCCGTGGCGGCCTGAGGTGCATGGCTTGGGCGTCGCGACCTGCACGTTGCGCCGGCTCATCAGGTCCTGGGCTCTTGGACGTCCGCCACTTCGTCGGCGATCTGCTCGCGCAGCACGGCATCGGAGTGTGGCGCCAGGGACTGCTCGGGCGTCATCCACTGAAAGATCTCCGCCAGCTCAGCCGCCTCGACAATCAGGGCGGTGCTCAGGTTCTTCGGCGTGTGGAGGGGCTGCCAGTCACGTTCGGCCGCGAAGGTCCGAAGGGTCGTCTGCACCGCTGCGATGTCCAGGCTCGTCTACCTTGTTCTTGCTGCTCGAACCCGCAATTACTCACGAAACAGCCGCCACCGATCAACCACCCAGGTGCCGCCTGCTGTTCACTCCACCGTCACGCTCTTGGCCAGGTTCCGCGGCTTGTCCACATCCGTGCCGCGTGCGCAAGCGGTGTGATACGCCAGCAGCTGCAGCGGCACCACGTGCAGGATGGGTGACAGCGCGCCGTAGTGTTCTGGCATACGGATCACATGGATGCCGGTGTCGCTTTCAATGCGCGTGTCGCCGTCGGCAAACACATACAGCTGGCCACCCCGGGCGCGCACTTCCTGCAGGTTGCTTTTCAGCTTTTCCAGCAGCGCATCGTTAGGCGCCACGGTGACCACCGGCATCTGGTCGGTGACCAGCGCCAGCGGGCCGTGTTTCAGTTCACCCGCCGGGTAGGCCTCGGCGTGGATGTAGCTGATCTCTTTCAGCTTCAGCGCACCTTCCATCGCAATCGGGTAGTGCAGGCCGCGGCCCAGGAAGAGCGCGTTTTCCTTGCGCGCGAAATCTTCGCTCCAGGCAATGATCTGCGGCTCCAGCGCCAGCACGCTTTGCAGCGCCACGGGCAGGTGGCGCAGGGCTTTCAGCTCTGCCGCTTCTTGCGCGTCGGTCAAGCGCCCGCGCACTTGCGCCAGCGCCAGCGTCAGCAGGTACAGACCAGCCAATTGCGTGGTGAATGCTTTCGTGCTGGCCACGCCAATCTCAACGCCAGCACGGGTGATGTAGGCCAGCTCGCATTCGCGCACCATCGCGCTGGTGGCCACGTTGCAGATCGTCAGCGTGTGCTTCATGCCCAGGCTGCGCGCGTGCTTCAGCGCCGCCAGCGTGTCGGCCGTTTCGCCGCTCTGGCTGATGGTGACGACCAGCGTGCGCGGGTCGGGCACGCTGTCGCGGTAGCGGTATTCGCTGGCCACTTCCACGGTGGTGGGAATGCCGGCGATGCTTTCCAGCCAGTAGCGCGCGGTGCTGCCGCTGTAGAAGCTGGTGCCGCAGGCCAGGATCAGGACGCGGTCGATGTCCTTGAAGATGCGGTGTGCGCCGTCGCCGAAGAGTTTGGGGCTGATTCCTTCGACGCCTTCGAGCGTGTCGGCCAGCGCGCGCGGCTGCTCGAAGATTTCCTTCTGCATGTAATGGCGGTAGGGGCCCAGTTCTGCCGCGCCGCTGTGCGCGTGCACAGTGCGCACGGGGCGGTCTGCGGGGCTGTAGCGGCCGTTCGCGTCAACCGTGCTGATCCAGTAGCGGCCCAGTTGCAGGTCCACCACATCGCCTTCTTCGAGGTAGACGATCTGGCTCGTGACACCGGCCAGCGCCATGGCGTCGCTGGCCAGAAAGTTTTCGCCCGCGCCCTGTTCACCCACGCCCAGCACCAGCGGCGAGCCTTGCCTGGCGCCCACCACGCGCAGCGGTTCGTCGCGGCAGAAAACAGCGATGGCGTAAGCACCGCGCAGCCGCGGCAGGCTGCGCTGCACGGCGTCCAGCAGGTCGCCGTCGTACTGGCTGTGCACCAGGTGGGCGATGACTTCGGTGTCGGTCTGGCTGGTGAAGACGTAGCCGCGCTGGCGCAGTTCAGCGCGCAGCTCGTCGTGGTTTTCGATGATGCCGTTGTGGACCAGCGCGATGCGGCCCGACACCGCCTCTTTGGCCGAGGATGCTGTGCCGGGCCCGCTGGAGAAGTGCGGGTGCGCGTTGTGCACTGCGGGCGCGCCGTGCGTGGCCCAGCGCGTGTGCGCGATGCCAGTCGTGGCATGGATGCCGTCGGCAGCCACGCTCAGTTCGAGTTCGGCGACGCGCGATGTGCTGCGCGCGCGCCGCAGTTCACCGCCCTGGTGCACCGCCACGCCGCAAGAGTCGTAGCCGCGGTATTCCAGGCGCTTCAGGCCTTCCAGCAAGATGGGAACGATGTTGCGGTTGCTGACGGCGCCGACGATTCCACACATGGTGTTGATGTCCTGGGTTTTGTGATTTGACGGGTGGCGATGCTAGGCCAGACAGATTGACGCTTTACGTCAATTTATGCCGTTCTGATGAATGAAAATGTCGCAACCGTCTGGGAGTGGAATTTTCAGTCTAAAACTTAGAACTTTTCAGCTCATAATTTCTGGATGGAGTTTGACGCCACCGACATCCGCCTGCTTGACCTGCTACAAAGTGACGCCTCGCTGTCCAATCTAGACTTGGCAGAGCGTGCGCACACGTCGCCCGCCACCGCGTTGCGACGCGTCCGGCGTCTCGTGGATGAAGGGGTTATCGAACGCCGAGTGGCTTTGCTGAACCCCGACCGTGTGGCTGAGGGCCTGACAGCGCTGGTGGAGGTTTCACTCGACCGCCAGGGCGCCGAGCATCTGGACGCCTTCGAGGCCCGCGCCGTGGCCGAGGTTGCGGTTCAACAGTGTTACCGCGTGTCGCCCGGGCCGGACTTTGTGCTGGTGCTGCGGGTGGCCGGCATTCCGGCTTACAACGCGCTGGTGCAGCGCCTCTTCACGCAGGACGCCAACGTGCGCAACGTGAAGGCCTTCTTCAGCGTCAAGCGCGCCAAGTTCGACCCGCGCATCGTGCTGACGCTGCGGGCTGTTTGATCAGGCCTGCTTCAAGATCGCCAGGCCTTTGAGGTACTCGCCTTCGGGAAATTCCATCGTCGTCGGGTGATCACACGCGCCTTCCAGCCGCTGCAGGATCGCGCCGTCCACGCCCGCGTCAGCAGCCGCACCGGCAACGATCTTGTGGAACAGATCAGCGCTGATGCCACCGCTGCAACTGAAGGTTAGCAACAGTCCCCCGGGTGCCAGCAGCTTCAGAGCCAGACGGTTGATGTCCTTGTAGGCCCGGGCCGCGCGCTCGGCGTGCGCGGCGGTGGGCGCGAACTTGGGCGGGTCAAGCACGATGGCGTCGAAGCGGCGGCCGGCCTCCAGGCTGGCGCGCAGGTATTGGTTGACATCGGCGTCTTCGCAGCTGCTGGCGGCAACGTCAAAACCATTCAGCTGCACGTGGGCTTGCACCCGTTCCAGGGCGGGGGCAGATGAATCGACACTGGTGACGTGCTGCGCGCCCGCCGCCAACGCCGACACCGTGAAGCCGCCTGTGTAGCAATAGGCGTTGAGCACCTGTTTGCAGCCAAACTGCCGTACCCAGCGCGCAAAGGCGGCGCGGTTGTCGCGCTGGTCCAGGTAGAAGCCGGTCTTGTGGCCTTGGGCCACGTCCAGCGTCAGCTGCCAGTCGTGTTCGCGGATCTGCACTTCGGTGTTGCCGTCGCCGCGCAACCAGCCACTCTGCAGCGGCAGACCTTCAAGGTCGCGCACGCCCACGTCCGATCGTTCGTACAGCCGTGCAGCGCCTGTGGCGGCCAGCAGCTGCTCAGTCAGGGTGTCCTTCCAGCGTTCACTGCCGGCGGACAGGAACTGCACACTCAGCAGGTCACCGTAGCGGTCCACCACCAGGCCCGGCAGGCCGTCGGCTTCGCCGTGCACCAGGCGCATGCCGCTGCTGGCAATGGGCAGGCGCGCCCGCAGCACCACGGCGCGTGCGATGCGGCGCTGGAAAAAGGCGGCGTCAATGCGCTCGGCTTCGTCAAAGCTCCACACCCGCACGCGGATGCGGCTGCTGCCGCTGTAGGCGCCCCAGGCCAGGAAGCTGCCGTCCGCCGCTTCCACGCGCACAGTCTCGCCGGGGTCGGCTTTGCCACCGGCCACGCTGCCCGCAAAGACCCAGGGGTGGCGGCGGTGCAGGGAGCGTTCTTTGCCGGGCATGAGGCGGATCGATTTCATGGCGGCGATTCTCGCTGTACCTTGCAGCACCTTGACGGCGTGTTGACGATGCGGGCGGGGGGGGTGATCACCCCCCGGTTTTGCGCTTGGCCCTGGGGTGCGCCGCGTCGTAGATCTTGCTCAGGTGCTGGTGGTCCAGCTTGGTATAGACC
>JAYSYB010000205.1:0-6016 GCA_043716775.1 Rubrivivax sp. | reverse complement strand
CGGGCGTGGGCGTGGTCAACCGCATCATCACCGACCTGGCGGTCATGGACGTCACGCCGGAAGGCTTGAAGGTGGTGGAACTGGCGCCGGGCGTGACGCTTGAGGAACTGCAGAGCAAGACGGGCGCGCCGCTTCACTGACTGGCTAAGATCAGGGGCAGGCCATCACGGGCAGCCCCATGAAGTTGTTGCACCTTGCCGCTGCGCTGGCCTTGACCGGTTGCGCGGCATCCCCCGTCGAACCAACCAATGCAGCCGCGCCCGCTGCGGCCTCGGCGATGCCCGAAGCCGCATCGGGCTGGACGCCCAAGGCCGGCGCCACTGCTTCGCGATTCATGGTCGCAGCGGCCAACCCGCTGGCCACCGAGGCCGGGTACCAAACGCTCAAGATCGGTGGCAGCGCGCTTGACGCCGCCATCGCCGTGCAGCTGGTGCTGACGCTGGTGGAACCGCAGTCCAGCGGCATTGGTGGCGGCGCCTTCCTGATGCACTGGGACGGCCGTGCGGTGCAGGCCTGGGACGGCCGCGAGACCGCTCCGGCCGCTGCCGACGCAGGCCTTTTCATGGCCCCTGACGGCCGGCCCGTGCCCTTCGGCCAGGCGGTCTATGGCGGCCGCGCGGTGGCCACGCCGGGTGCGCTGAAGATGCTGGAAGCCGCGCACCGCCAGCACGGCCGGCTGCCGTGGCGGCAACTGTTTGAGCCCGCCATCGCGCTCTCCGAACAAGGCTTCCCCGTCAGCCCGCGCCTGCGCACCCAGCTGGCGGCCGACCCACTGCTGCGCCGCGACCCGCAGGCCCGCGCCTATTTCTACCGCGCCGACGGTGAGCCGCACCCGGTGGGCCACGTCCTGCGCAACCCCGCGCTGGCGGCGGTGCTGCGGGCCATCGCGCAGCAGGGCAGCGACGGTTTGCACCGCGGGCCCGTCGCCGCCGACCTGGTGGCCCGCGTGCGCGGCCACGCCGTGCCGGGCCGCCTGAGTGCGGACGATCTTGCCGGCTATGTGCCCAAAGTGCGCGAGCCACTGTGCACCGTGTGGCTCACGGTGTACCGCGTCTGCGGCTTCCCGCCGCCGTCGTCGGGGCACTTGGCGGTGATGCAGATCCTGGGTGTGTTGGAACGCCTGCCGCCGGCACAGGCGCCAGTGCGGGGATTACGTCAAAGTCAGGCCCCTGACGCCGACTGGCTGCACCCGTACATCGAAGCCTCGCGCCTGGCCTTTGCCGACCGCGCGCAGTTTGTCGCGGACCCCGACTTTGTCCGCGCACCAGGCGGCCGTTGGACGAGCCTGCTGGACGACGCCTACTTGCGCCAGCGCGCCGCGCTCATTGGCGCGCGCAGCATGCCCAGCGTGGCGCCGGGCCAGCCGGCTGCGGAAGCCCTGGCCCATGCGCCCATGCAGGCGCAACCCGAACACGGCACCAGCCACATCAGCGTCATTGATTCACAAGGTCGGGCGGTGGCGATGACCACGACCATCGAAGCCGCCTTCGGCGCACGCCTGATGGCCGACGGCGCTACCGGCCTGCCCGGTGGCTACCTGCTCAACAACCAGATGACCGACTTCGCGCTGGCGCCCGCCGACGCGCAGGGCCGGCCGGTGGCCAACCGCATCGAACCCGGCAAAAGGCCGCGGTCCAGCATGAGCCCCACTCTGGTCTTTGACGCTCACAGCGGTCGATTGCTGATGACGCTGGGCTCACCCGGCGGCCCGGTCATCATCCACTTTGTGGCCAAGACGCTGATCGGCACGCTGCAGTGGGGCCTGGATGCGCAGCGGGCCATCGACCTGCCCAACTTCGGCACTTTGGAAAGCGTTTCGCTCCTGGAGCGCGGACTGTTTCCAGCTGCCACTGCCGACGCGCTGCGTGCACGCGGCCACCGCCTGATGGAAGTGGATTTGACGAGTGGGCTGCAGGCCATTCAGCGCACGGACAAAGGTTGGTTCGGCGGCGCCGACCCGCGGCGGGAAGGTGTGGTGAAAGGCGACTGACGCTGGGTGGGGCTGTCAGCGCACGGCCTGCCGAAGGCCCTGCACCACCGCCGGAGTTTGCGCCAGCGCCTGCCCCACCTCGGCCACCAGCGGCGGCCCCTGGTAGATCAAGCCGGTGTAGATCTGCACCAGGTCAGCGCCAGCGTCGATCTTGGCGCGCGCGTCGGCACCGCTCAGCACGCCGCCCACGCCGATGATCGGGTAGCCCGGGCCGAGTGCACTGCGCAACAAACGGATGATGCGGTTGCTGGCCTCGAACACCGGCGCGCCGCTCAAGCCGCCCACTTCGCGCGCATGCGGCAGGCCCTGCACGGCGTCGCGGGCCACGGTGGTGTTGGTGGCGATGACGCCGTCGATGCTGTGCTTCTTCAGCGCGGCGGCAATCACGTCCACCTGCGCCGGTTCGAGGTCGGGCGCGATCTTGACGAACATCGGCACGCGGCGGCCGGTTTCGCGTGTCAGCGCCAGGCGGCGCAGCTGCAATGCCGACAGCAGCGCGTCCAGTGCAGCGTCGCCCTGCAGTTCACGAAGGTTGCGCGTGTTGGGGCTGCTGATGTTGACGGTGACGTAGTCGGCATGTGGATAGACGTCGGTCAGGCAGGTCAGGTAGTCGTCCACCGCGCGTTCCATCGACGTGTTGGCGTTCTTGCCGATGTTGAGGCCGACGATGCCACCCGCCGCGCGAAAGCTGTGGGCGCGCTGCACGTTGTGGACGAAAGCCGCCAAGCCCGTGTTGTTGAAGCCCAGCCGATTGATCAACGCCTGGCGCGCCGGCAGCCTGAAGACGCGCGGTTTCGGATTGCCGGCCTGCGCCTTGGGCGTGACGGTGCCGACTTCGATGAAGCCGAAACCCATGGCGCCCAGGCCGTCAATGCAGCGGCCGTTCTTGTCCAGCCCCGCAGCCAGGCCGACGCGATTGGGAAACTTCAGGCCCGCCACGGTGACCGGGTCGGCCACGCGCGGCTGTGCCCACAGGTGCTGGGCGGGCGTGTTTTGCAGGCGGGCGATGCTGCCCAGCGTGATGTCGTGGGCGAGTTCCGGGTCCAGGCCGAAGAGGAATGAGCGTGTCAGCGCGTAGGGAACAGGAGGCATGGCTGCGATTGTCTCCTGCGCCCGGGTGTCGATAATCGCGCAGATGAATCAAGACGAACTGAAAGCGCTGGTCGGCCGTGCCGCGCTGGAACACGTGGTCAGGGGCGAACTGGTGGGCGTGGGCACGGGTTCTACGGTCAACCACTTCATCGACGCGCTGGCAGGCATCAAGCACCAGATCCGCGGCGCGGTGTCCAGTTCGCAGCAGAGCACTGACAGGCTGCGCGCCCACGGCATCCCGGTGCTGGAAGCCAGCGACGTGCAAAGCCTCCCGGTGTATGTGGACGGCGCCGACGAGATCGATGGCAACGGCTGCATGGTCAAGGGCGGCGGCGCGGCGCTGACGCGCGAAAAGATCGTGGCCGACCTGGCTGCGCGCTTTGTCTGCATCGCCGACGCCAGCAAACTGGTCAAGGTGCTGGGCGCTTTCCCGCTGCCCGTGGAGGTGATCGGTATGGCGGCCGCGCAGATCGCCAGGCGTTTTGCGGCAATAGGCGGCACGGCGACGCTGCGACCCGGTGTGGTCACCGACAACGGTCACCCGATCCTGGACGTGCGCGGCCTCACGATTGCCGACCCGCTGGCGCTGGAGCGCGAGATCAACCAGTGGCCTGGCGTCGTCTGCGTCGGCATCTTTGCCCGCCAGCGAGCCAGCCTGTGCCTGCTGGGCACGGCGCAGGGTGTGCAGACGCTGGTGTTCTAATCGGATAGCGTCAGTATCTGACGCATTCCCCACCCGCCATTCGAGGACACGCTTTGGCCAAACCCAACTATTCGTTCGAAAAGCGCCAGCGCGAGCTGGTCAAGAAGAAGAAGAAAGAAGAAAAGGACAAGGAAAAGGCCGCGCGCAAGGCTGCGGGCCTGCCGCCGATTGCCGATGAGCCTGACGACGACGGCGACGCACCTGCGGAGCCGCCCCGGCCCGCCTGAGCGTTCAGCCCGGCACAGGGGCGTCGGTGCCTGCCCTGCTGTCCTGCCGGCTTGACGCCCTGGACGCGCGCACGATCCAGCGGGCAGGGTCCACGGCATCCGCCAGGTCCTGCTCCAGCGGCCACGGCGCGCCAGTGGCCTGCGCCGCGATCAGCCGGCCCAGCAGTGGCGCCAGTGTCAGGCCCCGTGCCCCCAGGGCCGTCAACACAAACAGTCCCGTCTCCCGTGGCAGCAGCCGCACCTGGTCCATGCGCTGCCCCGGCGCAAAGCGGCTTGCCGGAACGGCACCCGCAATCGGCAGGTTGTCCGCACTGTGCAAGCGCAGGCCCGCGCGGCCTTGCCACAGGGCGGCATCGGCCGGCGGCAACAAGCCCGTCAGTTGCTGCAGGCGGGCCAGGTTGTGCTGGTGGTCTTCCAGGCGGATGCGCAAGTCGGCGTCGTCGTCCTGCCGCGTGGCGCCGCACAGCAAGCCGCCGGGCAGCGGCAGCGCATAACCGTCGCCGGCCACCGGCAGGCGCAAAGGCGAACGGGCAGGCGACAGCGAGTCGGTCTGCCAGTGCGTCACCTGGCCGCGCGTCTGGCGCAGCGGCCACGGGCTGTGGCCCCTTGTGGACAGCAGCCTCGCAGCGTCGTCCGCGTTGGCCAACACGACGACGGCCGAGCGCTCGATGAGTGCCCCTGCGGCGTCCAGAAGCCACCACACATCGCCGTCATGCCGCAGTGCCGCCACCCCAGCGTTGCAGCGCACCGTGATACCCGGTGTCCGCAGCGCGTGTTGCACCCAGGAAGCCGGTGCCAGCCAGCCGCCACCCGGGTAGTGCCAGCAGGCTTCTTGCAGCGGCACGCCGGCCTGCTGCGATGCGGCTGCGGCGTCCAGCACGTCCACGTAGTCGGCCGGCAGGCGCAGGCGCTGCAGCAGCGCGCGCAGGCCGGCCACGCCGCCTTCGTGCGTGGCCAGGCGCAGCAAGCCGTTGACCTGGCCCACAACGCCAGCGTCGCCGCGAGTCGGGCCGTCGCCACTGCCTTCGCCATTGCCGTCGCCACTGCCGCCGCCATTCCCGCCGCCGTAGCCCCCGTCAGTGCCGCCGTCCGTGCCCCCGTCCGTGCGGCTGCCCGCAATGGCATCGCGATACTCGCGCGACGCGGCCAGCGCCGCCGCGCGGTACAGACGGGCGTAGCGGCCATCGGCGGCGTTGACGGTGCCGTGGAACAGGCCTGCCGGGTTGCCCGATGCGCCCTGTGCAGGGGCCATCTCCCGTTCCAGCACCGTCACCGTCAGCCCCTGCCGCGCCAGCGCCTGCGCCACCGCAGCACCCGCCAGGCCGGCACCGACGACGACGGCGCATCGGCTGTCGCGGAGCAGCGCCGGCATGCCGCGTGGCGCGTGGCGCGGCGTGTAGTGCGCCACGACAGTCGCAGCCGCGATGCCATCCCGGTCGATGGCGCCGGGGCTCAGTTCAAAGCCGGCTGACGGCAGGCTGGCCAGCTCTTCGGTGCTCGCGTTGCGGAGGGTAACGGTCGCGCCGACGGCCGCCAGCCGTGCGACAGACTTCAGCCGGTGCCGCGTCCACACCGTGCGCGTGGCGTCAAGGCAGATCGCGTCGGCTTGCAGCCTTAGTCCGCGCAGCGATGTCGCCGCGTCGCCCACGGCCAGCAGCAGCTGCACCCGGCCTTGTTCAAAGTCCAGAACGTGCAGGTTGGGCGTTAGCGGTGGCCACGCCTTCAGCAGTGCAGTCACCAACAAGGGCAGGGTGGATTCCGCATGTGCCTGCACCAGCTCGGCCCGTGTCGGCACCGGCGCGGCCACAGCCACTACGTGCAGCTGACCGCATCGGCCGGGATCATTGCGCCACGCATCCCAGAGGGTCAGGAAGTTCTGCCCCAGGCCAAAGGCGGTGTCGAGGATGACGAAGCGCGGCCGCCCCCCCCAGCAACCCGGCAGGCCGTGGCCTTGCAGTCCGGCCCGCAGCGCCTGCGCCTCAGGCCGGCTGGGCTCGTTCATGC
>JAYSYB010000204.1:0-6033 GCA_043716775.1 Rubrivivax sp. | reverse complement strand
CTCGAAGATACCGTCTTCCTCGGTTTCCTTGACGCGCAGCGCGACGTTGCTCTGCAGTTCTTTCTGCAACCGGTCCCACAGCTGGCGGCCGGTGACGTACTTGCCTTCGCGGCCTGCCAGCGGGCTGTTGTTGACGCAGAAATTCATCGTCAGCGTCGGCTCGTCCACGTGCAGCATGGGCAGCGGGGCGGGGTTGGTGGGGTCGGTGAGTGTGACGCCGATGCCGATGTCCTCGATGCCGTTGATGAGCACGATGTCGCCCGGGCCGGCCTCGGTGGTCTGCATGCGTTCCAGACCTTCGAAGGTCAGCACCTGGTTGACGCGGCCTTTGTAGGTCTTGCCGCCTTCGTTGGGCGTACCTTCGCACACCAGCACGTCCATCATCGGCTTCAGCGTGCCCTGCGTGATGCGGCCCACGCCGATGCGGCCGACGAAGGTGCTGTAGTCCAGTGACGAGATCTGCAGTTGCAGCGGCGCGGCAGGGTCGCCCTTGTGCGCGGGCACGTGGCTGAGCACGGTGTCGAACAAGGCGCTCAAGTCGGTACTCCAGGGCTCGCCGGCGGTGCCTTCCTTCATCGACGCCCAGCCGTTCAGGCCCGATGCATAGACCACCGGGAAGTCGAGTTGCTCTTCAGTAGCGCCCAGCTTGTCGAAGAGCTCGAAGGCGGCGTTGATCACGTAATCGGGCCGCGAGCCGGGCTTGTCGACCTTGTTGACAACGACGATGGGCTTCAGGCCCAGCGCCAGCGCTTTCTTGGTGACGAAGCGCGTCTGGGGCATCGGCCCTTCCTGGGCATCGATCAGCAGCACCACGCCGTCGACCATCGAGAGGGCCCGTTCCACTTCGCCACCGAAGTCGGCGTGGCCTGGGGTATCGACGATGTTGATGTGGGTGCCCTTCCACTCCACTGCGCAGTTTTTCGCCAGGATGGTGATGCCGCGTTCACGCTCGATGTCGTTGCTGTCCATCACGCGTTCGGCAACCTTTTCGTTTTCGCGGAAGGTACCGCTCTGGCGAAGCATCTGGTCCACCAGCGTGGTCTTGCCATGGTCAACGTGGGCGATGATGGCGATGTTGCGAATGGCGGCGTGGCTCATGGGGAATCCTGGACTTCAAGTGGGCTCAGCAGGCGGTCAGCGATAAGTTCGCCTGCGGTGATGTGGGCAGTGCCGAGGAAGGCACGCAGTTTGGGAGTTAGGCCGTCGTCAGGCGCCATCGGCGGCTGGCGGTATACGCGCACGGCCGGCGCGTCGGCGAGCAGCACGCGGCGGCGCAAGCCGCACAGGAAGCGGCCGGCTTCGTCGTCGGGCAGGTGCACATCGGGCCAGGCGGCCACCAGCACGTCGGGCGGCAACAGCAGCGCGTCGCGTTCGGCTTCGCTCAAGCCAGCCAGAGCTTCGATGGTGATGGCCTGCTCCACGTTGAGTGTGCCGCTGCCGGTGCGGCGCAGGCCGCTCAAATGCGCGCCGCAGCCTAAAGCGGCGCCGATGTCTTCGGCCAGCGTGCGGATGTAGGTGCCTTTGCTGCAACGCACGTCCAGCACCAGTTCTGCATCCTGCCAGCGCACGATGTCGATGGCGTGAATGGTGATGCGGCGCGCGGGGCGGTCGATGTCGATGCCGGCGCGTGCGTAGTCGTACAGTGCCTTGCCCTCGTGCTTGAGCGCGGAATGCATCGGCGGAATCTGGTCGATGGCGCCGGTGAACTGGCGGCAGGCGGCAATGATTGCCTCCATGCTTGTCTGCACGGCTCGCTCTTCGATGACTGCGCCCTCGCCGTCGCCGGTGCTGGTGCGCTGGCCCAGTTTCAACGTGGCCAGATAGCGTTTGTCGGCGTCCAGGCTGGCCTGCGAAAACTTGGTGGCGGCGCCAAAGCACAGCGGCAGCAGGCCTGTCGCCAGCGGGTCCAGCGTGCCGGTGTGGCCGCCTTTTTCGGCGCGCAGGATGCCCTTCGTTTTTTGCAAGGCGTCGTTGCTCGTCCAGCCCAGAGGCTTGTCGAGCAAGAGCACACCATGCAGCGTGCGACGGGGAGCTTTGCGCGGCTGCATCAGTCTTCTTTTGCACGCACCGAATTGGCTGCTGCGATGAGCGCGCTGAGGTCCGCCGCGCGCTCGGTCGTCTTGTCGAAGTGGAAGTGAAGGGTCGGCACGGTGTGGATGGCCAGCCGCTTGAAGAGGCCATTGCGCAAGAAGCCACCGGCTTCATTCAGCGCCTTGGCGCTTTCTGCGGGGTCACCCAGCAGCACCGAGAAGTAGATCTGCGCATGCGCATAGTCCGGCGTCACGTCCACGCTGTTGATCGTGACCATGCCCACGCGCGGATCTTTCAGATCGCGGATGAGCTCAGCCACGTCGCGCTGAATCTGGTCAGCGACGCGGAAGCTGCGGTTGGGGACGGCTTTTTTGTGTCTCATCGTGTGCTGCCTGCTCCAAATGAATCAGCCCCGCCGGTTGGCGGGGCTGATCGCTTGAGTAGCGTCGGCGCCCGCTTTACAGCGTGCGAGCGACCTCTTTCACTTCGAAGAACTCCAGCGCATCGCCTTCCTTGATGTCGTTGTAGTTCTTCAGCTTGATGCCGCACTCGAAGCCTTCCGTGACGTTGCGGACGTCGTCTTTCAGACGTTTGACGGATTCGACCTCACCCGTGTAGATCACGATGTTCTCGCGCAGCAGGCGGAAACGAGCGTTGCGGATGACCTGACCAGCAGTGACCATGCAACCGGCGACGGTGCCGATCTTGCTGGCCACGAACACGGTACGGATCTCTGCGGTGCCGATGACTTCTTCCTTCTGCTCGGGCGCCAGCATGCCGCCCATGGCTGCCTTGATCTCGTCCACAGCGTCATAGATGATGTTGTAGTACTTGATCTCGACACCGTTGCCTTCAGCCAGCTTCCGCGCACCCATGTCGGCTCGCGTGTTGAAGCCGATGATGATGGCCTTGGACGCAATGGCCAGGTTGACGTCGCTCTCGCTGACACCACCCACGGCCGCGTGCACGATCTGCACCTTGACCTCGGGTGTGCTGAGCTTGAGCAGGCTCTGCGCCAACGCCTCCTGCGAGCCCTGCACATCGGCCTTGACGATGAGCGACAGCGTCTGCGCCGCGCCTTCGCCCAGATTTTCAAACATGCCTTCGAGCTTGGCGGCCTGGCGCCGGTTGAGCGTGACTTCGCGGTACTTGCCTTGGCGGAAAGTGGCGATTTCGCGTGCCCGGCGTTCGTCGCCCAGCACCATGAATTCGTCGCCGGCTTGCGGCACTTCGGTCAGGCCCTGAATCTCCACTGGCATCGACGGGCCGGCCGATTCGATGGCCTTGCCGTCTTCGTCCAGCATGGCGCGCACGCGGCCATAACTGCTGCCCGCCAGCACCACGTCGCCCTTCTTCAGCGTGCCGGTCTGGATCAGCACAGTGGCCACCGGACCGCGGCCCTTGTCGAGCTTGGCTTCGATCACGATGCCCTTGGCTGCGGCATCCGTCGGCGCCTTCAGTTCCAGAATTTCGGCCTGCAACAGCACCTGCTCGAGCAGCGCATCCACGCCCGTGCCCATCTTGGCCGAGACGCCCACAAACGGCGATTCGCCGCCGAACTCTTCCGGGATCACGCCTTCAGCCACCAGTTCGCTCTTGACGCGTTCGAGGTTGGCATCGGGCTTGTCGATCTTGTTCATGGCCACGACGATGGGCACACCGGCGGCCTTGGCATGCGCGATGGCTTCCTTGGTCTGCGGCATCACGCCGTCGTCAGCCGCTACCACCAGGATCACGATGTCGGTGGCCTTGGCGCCGCGGGCACGCATGGCGGTAAACGCCGCGTGGCCCGGGGTGTCCAGGAAGGTGATCATGCCGCGCGGTGTTTCCACGTGGTAAGCACCGATGTGCTGCGTGATGCCACCGGCTTCGCCCGCCGCCACACGCGCACGGCGGATGTAGTCCAGCAGTGAAGTCTTGCCATGGTCAACGTGGCCCATGACGGTGACCACAGGCGCACGCGGCAACTCTTCCGAGGTGTGCAACGCGGTTTCTTCTTCGGTGAAGGCTTCCGGGTCGTCGAGCTTGGCGGCCAGCGCCTTGTGGCCCATTTCTTCGACCACGATCATCGCGGTCTCCTGATCCAGCTGCTGGTTGATGGTGACCATCTGGCCTAGCTTCATCAGTTGTTTGATGACTTCCGACGCCTTGACGCTCATCTTGTGCGCCAGGTCGGCGACAGAAATGGTCTCAGGCACGTGCACTTCCTGCACCACCTGCTCGGCCGACTGCTGGATGCCTTCATGGTCACCGCGCTCGCCACGGCGCGCTCCACCGCGTGGCGCACGCCAGCCCGGGCGGCCTGCGCCACCTCCGTCACTGCGGCCCTTGAGCGCAGCGCGCTTTTTGGCGGCGTCGTCGGCCCAGCTGGACGACAATTTTTCGGACTTGACCTGCTTGTTGACGCCCGGCTTGGCGGCACCCGCTGCAGTGGCTGCGCCCGGCACGGCCTTGGGCTTGTGGATGGTGCCCTTGATGGCCTCCTTGGCGGCTGTTGCAGCCGCGTCGACGGGCTTTACCTCTTCGGGCTTCTTCGCCAGCATCACCTTCTTGGGCGCGTTCATCATCGCGCGGATGGCGGCGGCTTCGGCTTCAGCGGCCTTGCGGCGGCGGGCCAGATCTTCCGACTTGGCGGCGTCTTCGGCGGCCTTGTCGGCGGCCTTCACTACACGCAACACGGGCTTGACCAGTTCTGCGGGCTTGGCGGCTTCGGCGGCCACGGCTGGCGGTGCAGCGGCTGCGGTGCCAATGGCTTCCGTTTTGCCGGCGGCCTTGCTCAAGGCCGCTGCTGCGGCGGCTTCGGCGGCCGCTTCTGCTGCGGCGCGTGCGGTGGCTTCCGCCGCTGCTGCGTCGGCAGCTTCACGCGCGGCACGTTCTTGCTGCTCGCGCGCCAGACGCGCGGCTGCCAGCTCTTCTTCCTGAACGCGAATGGCATCGGCCTGGGCCTGCGCTTCTTCTTCGCGGCGCTGCAAGTCCAGGTCTTCAGCGCTAGGGCCCGATGGCTGCTCTTGGGCAGCCGGCACGTCGTCGCGCTTGACGAAGACGCGCTTCTTGCGCACCTCGACCTGGATCGTGCGCGCACGACCACTGGCGTCGGCCTGCTTGATTTCGGTCGATGTCTTCTTGGTCAGTGTGATCTTCTTGCGCTCAGCGCCGGCCACAGTGCCGTGCGACGTGCGCAAGAAGTCAAGCAAACGTTCTTTGTCAGTCTCGGTCAGCGCGTCGTCCGGCGACTGCTTGGTCACACCGGCCGATTGCAGTTGCTCGAGCAGCGCCGTGGTCGGGCGACCAAGCTGCGTGGCTAACTGGGCGACGGTCATCACGGCCATGGGTTCGGTTTCCTCGGGTGTTGCTGGTGCTGAAGGCGGTAGGCGTGGGCTGGGCTCAAACGTTGAACCAGTGTTCGCGGGCCTTCATGATCAGCGTCTTGGCGCGCTCTTCATCGATGGCGGTCATTTCGGTCAGTTCGTCCACGGCCAGGTCGGCCAGGTCGTCGCGGGTGTGGATGCCACCCTGCGCAAGCTGGCTGATGAGCTCGGGCGTCAGGCCGTGTCCGTCGAGTTCCAGGTCGCGCAAATCCTGCGAGACTTCTTCGACCTTCTCTTCTTTTTCGATTTCCATCGTCAGCAGCGCATCTTTGGCGCGTGTGCGCAGTTCGTTCACGGTGTCTTCGTCGAAGGACTCTATTTCCAGCATTTCCTGCAGCGGCACGTAGGCCACTTCTTCCAGGCTGGAGAAACCTTCGGCGATCAGGATGTCGGCCACTTCGGCGTCGACGTCGAGCTTGTCCACGAAGAGCGCACGCACCGACTCGCTTTCGGTGGCCTCTTTGGCCTGCGACTCTTCGGCCGTCATGATGTTGATGCGCCAGCCCGTCAGTTCGGCCGCCAGGCGCACGTTCTGCCCGCCGCGGCCGATGGCGATCGCAAGGTTTTCCTCGTCCACCACGACATCCATTGCATGGCGCTCTTCATCAACCACGATCGATGAGACATTGGCAGG
>JAYSYB010000203.1:0-1920 GCA_043716775.1 Rubrivivax sp. | reverse complement strand
CCGCATCATTTCGGCGCCGCGGAAGTGATAAACGCGCGAATCGCCCGCGTGCGCCACGTCGCATACGAGGTTCGGGCTGAGGCAGAAGGCGGCCAGCGTGCTGTGCGGTTCTTCTTCTGAAGTGATGGCCGACAGCTTTATCATGAGGTGCGATTCCTGCACCACTTGGCGCAGCATGTCGGCAGGGTCGTCTTCCAGCGGCACAAAGCGTTCGTAGATCTGGCGGCCGGTCAGCATCACCTGGTCAGCGGCCTTGCGCCCACCGCTCTTGCCGCCCATGCCGTCGGCCACCAGCGCCATCACCGACCCCTGGGTGCGCGGGTGCGCGATGACCTCGACCTGGTCCTGCTGGTAAGCACGGTCGCCGCGGTGCAAACCGGTGGCGGCGCTGAAACGAAAGGGCATGACGGTGATGACCATGACGACGAATATAAACTCGCTCCACGAAAAAACGCCGTGCTGCAATGGACGAGAACCTGCATTCCCCGCAGCGCCGCCTGATCGAGTTGCGCATCGAGCACGCCGATCTGGACAACCTGATCGACAACAACCTGCTCGTGCGGCCCGCCGATGAACTGTCGTTGCGGCGATTGAAGAAGCGCCGCCTGCTGCTGCGTGACCAGATATCGCGTCTTGAATTCGAAGTTGAACCGCGCGGCAAAGCGTGAGCGTCGCAGACCCCTTGATGAGCGCTGAACTGGCGGCCGCCGTGGCGCAAGCGTTCGCCATTGACGGCCCGATCGCGCGCCATGAGAAGGGCTTCGTGCCGCGTCAGGCGCAAGACGAGATGGCGGCGCGCATCGCGCAGGCGCTGGACGCGCGCGAGGCGCTTGTGGTGGAAGCCGGCACCGGTGTCGGCAAGACCTTTGCCTACCTGGTGCCGCTGTTGCTGTCGGGCCGCCGCGCGCTTGTGAGCACCGCCACCAAGAGTCTGCAAGACCAGCTGTTTCTGCGCGACCTGCCGCGCCTGCGCGACGCGCTGGGCATTCCGGTGCGCATGGCGCTGCTGAAGGGCCGCGGCAGCTACCTGTGCCGCTGGCGTCTGCAGGAAGCCGAACACACTGCGCATCTGCCCGACCGCTTTGCCGTGCGCGCGCTGCACCGCGTGGCGCAGTGGGCGCAGTCCACCCGCAGTGGCGACATCGCCGAGATCGACGGCCTGGATGACCGGTCGCCGGTGATCCCGCTCATCACGTCCACACGTGACAACTGCCTGGGCACCGAATGCCCTGAGTACCGCAGCTGCCACGTCATGCACGCGCGGCGCGACGCCATGGCTGCGGACCTGGTGGTTGTCAACCACCACCTGTTCTTCGCTGACATGGCGCTGCGCGACAGCGGCGTGGCCGAGCTCTTGCCGACGGTGGACGTGGCGGTGTTCGACGAAGCGCACCAGCTCGTCGAAGCGGGCGTGCAGTTTCTGGGCACGCAGCTGGCCACGGGCCAGGCCATCGACTTCGGACGCGACATCCTGGCCGCAGGTTTGCAGCACGCGCGCGGCTTGCAGCCCTGGGCGGAATTGCAGGCCGCCATCGAACGCGCCGCGCGCGAACTGCGGCTGGCCTGCGCGGGGCCGATCCACGAGGTGCGCGGCATCCTCAAGCGCCGTTGGGAAGAAGCGGCCGACGCATTGCCGGGCGCTCTGCCGGCGTTGGCCGACGCGGCGCTGGCTGCCGCCGAGAGCCTGGCTGCGGTCGCCGAAGCAGCGCCGGATTTCCCCAAGCTTGAACAGCGCGCGCGCACGCTGGCAGCGCTGGCGCGGCACTTCGAACAAGAGGTCGAAGCGGGGCATGTGCGCTGGGTCGATCTGTCTCCGCAGCAGGCGCGGTTGGTGGAATCGCCACTGGACATCCGCGAGATGCTGTCCGAACAGCGTGCGTTGTCGCCCAAGGCCTGGATCTTCACCTCGGCCACGCTGGG
>JAYSYB010000202.1:0-1923 GCA_043716775.1 Rubrivivax sp. | reverse complement strand
CTTCGGTGGGCATCAGTTCCAGCCGCAGGGCCTGGCCGATGCGCAAGCGCTTGGATGCGGTGGTGGCCACCACGCCATCCACCTGCACGTGGCCCTTGTCGATGAGCTGCTGCAAATGGCTGCGCGAAAACTCCGGCGCCATGTCCACCAGCGTCTTGTCGACGCGCTGGCCGTGCTGCGCGGCATTGACCACGGCGGTACGCGTGTCGACGGCGGTTTCGGCATCGGGTTCTGCCGCGTCTTCGGCCTCAAGAAGGGCAGAGGGTGGCTCCCTATAATCAGCGCTCTTCTGACGACCTGGCACCATTGGCAATGAGCGTTTCTAGCGGATCTACAGGATGGCGCACTGCGCGGGAGGCAACATTGGTGGCCATGGTGGCGGCTGCGTCACTGATGGTCGCAGGCTGCGGCTCCAAGCCCAAGGACGAAACTCCCAACAGCACGGCAGAACGATTGTATCGAGACGCCCGCGACGACATGGATGCCGGCAGCTATGAACGCGCCATCAAGAGCCTGGAACGTGTCGAAGGTCTGGCCGCTGGTTCGCTGTTGGCACAACAGGCGCTGCTGGACCTGGCCTACCTGAACTGGCGCACCGGTGAAAAGGCGCAGGCGCTGACCACCATCGAGCGCTTCATCAAGCTCAACCCTTCCAGCCCCGCGCTGGATTACGCTTTTTACCTGCGCGGCACCATCAACTTCAACGACAACCTGGGCCTGCTGGGTTCGCTGGCCGGGCAGGACTTGTCTGAACGCGATCAGCGCGCGTCGCGCGACGCTTTCCAGGCCTTCAAGCAGCTGGTGGACCAGTTTCCGAACTCGCGTTATGCGCCCGACGCCCGGCTGCGCATGAACTACATCGTCAATTCGCTTGCTTCCTACGAAGTTCATGTAGCGCGCTATTACTACCGCCGCGGTGCCTATGTGGCGGCCGCCAATCGGGCGCAGCAAGCCGTCGCTGAATTCCAGCAGTCACCGGCCACCGAAGAAGCGCTCTACATCATGACGCAGAGCTACGACAAGCTGCAGCTGACGAACCTGCGCGACGACGCCGACCGCGTGCTGCGCACCAACTTCCCCAACAGCAACTACCTGACGCAAGGCCTGTCGGCGCGCAGCAAGGCTTGGTGGAAACTTTGGTGAATCAAGGCCGGCGCGCGGGTTCTCGCAAACTCGCTCAGTGCGCGGCCGCCAGCGCCGCCAGCCAGTCCAGCGCCTCGGCTTCCTCGGTCAACCGCCCCATCGGCGGCAGCGCAGCCAACAGCCGGCGGCCGTAGCGCATCTGGCGCAATCGCGGGTCGCACAGCACCAGGAGACCGCGGTCGCTTTCGGTGCGGATCAGGCGCCCTGCGCCCTGCTTCAAAGACACCGCAGCTTCGGCGACGAAGTAGTCGTCAAAAGGGTTGCGGCCCTGCTCGCGCAATTGGCGCACGCGCGCTTCCACCAGTGGGTCGTTGGGTGGGGGGAAAGGCAGCTTGTCGATTAGCACGCACTGCAGCGCGTCGCCTGGCATGTCGATGCCTTCCCAGAAGCTTTGTGAGCCCACCAGCACGCAGTTGCGGCCGTCGCCAAAGCGCTGCAGCAGCGCGCGCCGCGGTTCACTGCCTTGCACCAGCACCGTCAGTTCGGGTGCGGCCGCGCGGATGGCATCCGCCAGCAGCGGCAGCACACGCAGCGTCGTCGTCAGCACAAAGCAGCGGCCGCCCAGCGCCAGTGCGCAGCGCGCGGCGAGCGCGCCCACGGCTGCCGGGTGGCCCGGCGCGTTGGGCAGCGGTACCTGCGCCGGCACCCAGACGCGGGCGTTGGTGGCGTAGTCGAAAGGGCTGCCGACACGCAGTTTGGCCGCGTCTTCAAGGCCGGTGCTGGCGGTGAACCACGACAGCTCGGCGTCGTCACCCAGCGTGGCCGAGGTGAAGATCCAGG
>JAYSYB010000201.1:0-18258 GCA_043716775.1 Rubrivivax sp. | reverse complement strand
AAACCGCCTTCTGGTTTTTCAAAGGACTTCGTCCACAGCGTGAGGGCAGCCCGGTCTGCTGGCTCAGCCCGCGAGCCCGGCTGGGCGGCGCCGCTGGTTTCCCGCCAGCGCTGCCAGCCCGCGCCCGCCAAGGCAGCCGCTGCACCGACGCCCACCACCAACCCGTCGCGGCGCCTCATGCGGCGTCCGCCAGCAGCCGCCGCAGGGCTGCGATGTCACCCCGCCAACCGCGACCGCGGGCGTCGGGTTTAAGGGCGCCGCGCTGGTCGTCGGCGTCGTGCAGCATCAGGTGCACGGTGATGGGCTCGCCCAGTGCGGCGCTGTTGGAGCTGACCGTCAGCACGCACAGCGGTTCACGCCCGGGCCGGTTCAGGCTGCCCACGTCGTAGTGGACGCCGGCGTTGATGAGCGTGATCTCGGCCGCCTTCGGGTCGTCGCAATACAGGTCCACATGCGCGCAAGACAGCCGCGTGGCGGTGCCGCGCCAGGCGGCGCCAGACAGGTGCGGGCGGTAGTCGGCCAGGCGCTGCATCCACAGCAGCGCCACTTGCCGCAGCGCCTGCAGTTCGGCCGGCTGGGTGTCGGCGCAGAAGAGGTCGATGTGCTCGCGCACGGCTTCTTCCAGTTCTTCGTTGCTGGGCAGGGCGGCGCGCGGGCCAAAGTCACGCGCGGCCCTGCGTTTGGCAGCGGCGTATTCCATGCCTTCATCGACCACCAGGCGCGCGGCTGTTGTTGCGATTTCGGCGGTGATCCCTTGCGCCGCATTCATGGCAGGTTGGTCATGGCAAGTCCCTCATGGCAAGGCCACCCCGCCCATGCGCGCCTGGATTGTGGCCGCGCGGCCGACGACATAGGCCGAGCCAGGCCGCTGCTCGAAACGCTTGGGCGCTGGCAGCATCACTGCCAGCCGCGCTGCCTGCTCGGGCCCGAGCTTCGCGGAGTCAACGCGGAAATAGTGGCGCGCGGCCGCCTGTGCGCCGAACACCCCTTCGCCCCACTCGACATTGTTGAGGTAGATCTCCAGGATGCGCTCTTTGCTCAGCAGCGCTTCCAGCGTCAGCGTCAGCACCAGTTCCTGCGCCTTGCGCAGCACGGTGCGCTCGCCAGACAGAAACAGGTTTTTCGCCAGTTGCTGCGTGATGGTGGACCCGCCGACTACCTTGGCCACCGCCGGGTTTTGCGAAGGCTTTTGCGAAGGCGTCTGCAAAGACTTCTGCGCCGCCATTGGCTTGGCTGCCCGGCGCTCGACCCGTTCCGCCGCCCTCTGGTTGCGGCCCCAGGCCTTTTCCACGGCAGCCCAGTCCACACCGCCATGATCCAAAAAACCAGCATCTTCGCTGGCGATGACGGCGCGTTTCAGGTTGACCGCAATGCGGTCGTTGGCCACCCAGTCCTGGGCCCAGGCGATCTGCTGCTTGTCCACCAGCAACCGCCACGCTTCGCTGCGCTGGAAGGTGGTGGACTGCGGGTCCAGCACGGTCATGAGCGCGATGCGGGCGACGAAGACGATCTGCAGCGCCACGGTGCACAGCAGCAGCAGCGCTGCGATGCGCAGCGAGTTGCGCAAAAGCTGCCGCACCCAGGCCGGTTGTGTCTTCATCTGCCGCCCGCCATGTCAGTCCACCATGTCAGCCCGCACGGCGGCCAGCACCGGTGCGGTGAGGGGGCGCACCCCGCGCCAGAAGTGGAAGGCCTCGGCCGCTTGCTCCACCAGCATCCCCAGGCCGTCGCGCGGCACCCCGCCGGCCTTGCTGGCCCAGGCCAAAAAGCCTGCAGCCGCCGGGCCGTACATCAAGTCCAGCGCCAGCGCACCGGGTGCCAGCACGCGCGGATGCACAGGCACGGCGGCGTTTGCCAAGCTGCTGGCGCTGGCGTTGAGCACGATGTCGAAGTTCTCGCCGGCATCGGCCAACGACGTGGCCGTCAGCGTCACGCCGTATGCCTCGGCCGCTGCAGCATGCTGCCTTACCAGCGCCTCGGCCTTCGGCACCGTGCGGTTGGCCACTACCAGGGCTGCGGGCCGCGCCGCCAGCAGCGGGCCCAGCGCGCCGGCGCTGCCGCCGCCGGCGCCGATCAACAGCACGCGCTTGCTTGCCAGCGCCACGCCGGCGCCGTCTTCGATGTCGCGCACCAGGCCCACGCCGTCGCTGTTGTCGGCCCACCAGCCGCTGGCGTCCAGCCGCAGGACGTTGGCTGCACCCGCCAGCAGGGCGCGGTCGGTGCAGTGCGCCGCCAGCGCGGGCGCTTCAAATTTGAAGGGCACGGTGACGTTGCAGCCACGCCCGCCCTCGGCGGCAAAGGCACGCACCGCAGCCGCAAAGCCGTCCAGCGGGCACAGCACCCGGTCGTAGGCCACGGCTTCGCCAGTCTGCTGCGCAAAAAGCGCGTGGATGAACGGGCTGCGGCTGTGTGCGACTGGGTTGCCGAGCACAGCATAACGATCAAAAGGTGCGGCTTGTCTCATCGCGACTGCAACTGCGTTTCCAGCCCGTCTTCGCGCGTGAAGCGGAAGCGTGACGTGACGACGATCTGGTCGGTTTGCGCGCGCATGGCCTGCGTGAAGCTGCCAAAAGGCGAGGCCGCTCGCACGATGGCCACCGCTTGCTGGTCGAGCCGCTTGTTCCTGGACGCGCGCACGATTTCCGCGTCCACCACGCGGCCCAGCGCGTCAATCGTGACGTTCATCGTCAATTCACCGTAGAGCTTTCTGCCACCGTGCTCAGGGAAGTCGCGTGTGCCGCGGTCTTCAATGCGCCGGCGCAGCGAGTCGTAGTACAGCGCATAAGCCTCTTCGCGCGTGGCGGGGCTGATGTAGCGCTTCTTGGGGCGCGCGTTCTCGTCGTTGACGCGCTTTTCGATCTCGGCCAAGAGGCGCAGCAACTGCCGCCGCCTTTCGTCCTGGTCGCGCTCTTGGGCCGACCCGCCTTCGCGCCGCGGGTCAGGTGGGGGCAGGCTGGCCACCTCGCGGCGGATTTGCGCCAAGAGCTGCTGCTGTTCTTGCTGCAGCTGGTCGATGCGGCGCCGCGCTTCATCGGGCGCATCGCCGATCTGGCTCAATGGCGCCATTGGCAGTGGCGACGTGGCGCGGCCCTTTTCGGCCTCGCCACCACCGGCCAGGTTGGCCTGCGCGATGGCCTGCGCTTTTGTCGGCGCCTGGGCGCTGCGCGAATTGACCAGGATCACGTCCAGCGGCATGTCGCGGAAGACGCGGGTGATGGCTTCGGGGTCGACGAAGCGCACCGTCAGCAGCGCGCCGTGCACGGCCACGGACGCGATCAGCGCCCATTGCAGTGTGCTCAGGTCGCGCCAGCGCATCGCTCAGGGTGTGGACGGGGCTGAAGACGAGGCCATTTCAGCCGGGTCTTCCACGGCCGCAGCTTCACCGTCGCCGACATCAATGGCCAACTGCAGCGCGCCCACCGGTTCGCTGTCGTCTTCTTCAGCTGCAGTGTCCGCAGTTTCAGCCACGTCCAGCCGAGCGACAAGCGTGGCGTGCAACTCCAGCGTCAGCAAATCCGTGCCCGTGACGCGCACCCGCACGCGGCTGCCACGCGGCAGGCTGTCGGTGCCGGCGACGCGGAAGACCAGCGGCAGCGTCTCGGCGCGCACGAGGCCCTCTTTCATCACTTGCGCGTCGAGTTCAGTGACTTCGTTCTGCGCCAGCCAGCGCAGCGTCCAGTAGCGCTCGATGCCCTGCTGGAAGCCGTTGTAGGCGGCGTAGGCGGCGTCAAAGGCCGAGATCACCGCAAAGAGCGTCATGTCCTTCGGCTTGAAGGGCGCGGCCAGCGCCGCGGTGCGGCCGTGGCGGGCGCAGGCAATGATCTGCCACTGATTGGCCAAGTCCACATAACGCCGCAGTGGTGATGTGCTCCAGGCGTACTGCGCCACGCCCATGCCGGCGTGCGGTGCGGGGCGCGTGCCCATCTTCACTTTCACGCCCGGCAGCATGCTCTGCTGGCTGCGGTAGATGGCCGGCACGCCGTGTTCGGCCAGCCAGCCGCCCCAGGTGCTGTTGGCCAAGATCATCGCCTCCGCCACGATCAAGTCCAGCGCCGCGCCGCGCTGGCGCGTGCTGATCTGCACCGGCTCATCGCCCCTGGGTTCGCCTTGCGGTTCACCGGGATTGCCATCGAGCTTGAAGTTGTAGTCGGGCCGGTTGAAGTTTTCCGGCTTGCCGCGCACCACCTCGCGCCGGCCTTTCAGCGCCCGCGCCAGGCGGAAGGCAAATGCCAGCTCGGAGGCGAAGGCGTAGTCGGCAGCTGACTCGCCCGTCAGCGTGGCCTCGGTGACCACCGCGTCCAGCTTGTCATGGCGCAGGTTGGCCGCGATGGGCACGAGTTCCAGCTTCGTTTCATGGCTGCGCACTTCCAGCGTCGCTTCGTCCAGCGTCACGTAGAGGCTCACGGCCGGGCAGTCGCGGCCTGCGGCCAGCGTGTAGGCCTGCACCACATCGTCGGGCAGCATGGTGATCTTCCAGCCCGGCATGTAGACGGTGGAAAGGCGGTCGCGGGCCACCTTGTCCAGCGGCGAATCGGGCGTGATGGCAAGGCCTGGCGCGGCGATGTGCACGCCGAAGACCACGGTGCCGCTGCCCAGGCCCTGCACCGACAACGCGTCGTCGATTTCGGTGGTGGCGGAATCGTCGATCGAAAACGCCTGCACGGTGGCCGTGGGCAGATCGTCCTTGATCAGCGGCACCGTCAGCGCGGGGAAGGCGTGCCCCTTCGGAAATTGGTCGAAGAGGAAGCGCCGCCAGTGAAATTGGTACGGGCTTTCGATGGCGCCGGCCGCCGTCAGCAAGTCCAGCGGCGCCTTCTGCGCGCGCTTGCTGGCCTCCACCACGGCCTTGTATTCGGGGCCGTTCTTGTCGGGCTTGAAGAGGATGCGGTAGAGCTGCTCTCGCACGGCCGGCGGGCACTGGCCTTGCACCAGTTCAGCAGCCCAGGCTTCGATCTGCGCCGCAACCTGCTTCTTGCGCTCGATGCCCAGCAGGGCGGCCTTGACGATCTCTTCCGGCGCCTTCTTGAACAGGCCCTTGCCCAGGCGGCGGAAGTAGTGCGGGGCCTCGAACAAGCACAGCAGCGCGGCGGCCTGCTGCTCGGGGCCGGCCTTGGCGTTGAAATACTCGCGCGCCAGGTCGGCAAAGCTGAAGTCGCTGTCGGGCGCGAATTCCCAGGCCAGATCAAGGTCGATCTGTGCCGCCAGCGCCTGCGCTTGGGCCATCAGCTCGGCCGGCGCGGGCTTGTCGAAGCGCAACATCACGTTGGCCGACTTGACCTTCACGCGCTTGCCGGAGTCCAGCTCCACCTGGACGGAGCTCTCGGCCTCGGACATCACACGGCCGGCGTGGAATTTGCCGGCGTCATCGAAGAGTGCATACATCGGCCGGATTGTCGCCGCTGGCGGGCGGGCGTCGCCGAAGGCCCGTCGGTCAATCGGCCTTCAAGCCTAGCCGGTCCACCACCTGTGCCCACTTGTTTGCGTCCCTGCGCATGCGTGCCGCCGCCTGCTCGGGTGTGTTGGGCACAAACTCCAAATCCATTGCCAGCATCTTGCTGCGCACTTCGGCCTGCCCCAGCGCCGCAGCGAAGACCTCATTCAAGGTGTCCACGACTGCCGGTGGCGTGCCCTTGGGTGCCAGCAGCAGCTGGCCAAACGATGCCTCAAAACCGGTAATGCCGGCCTCACTCATCGTCGGCAGTTCCATCGCAATCGGTGAACGCCTGGCTGTGGTGACTGCCAGGCCGATCAACTTGCCGCTTTTGACATGAGGTATGACCGTGGGCGTGGCCAGAAAGCCGCACTGCACGGTGCCGCCCATCAAGTCCTGCAGGGCGGGTGCGGGCCCCTTGTAGGGAATGTGCGTCATGCGCAGGCCCGTTGCTGCCAGGAACATCTCGGCTGCCAGGTGGCCGGGCACACCTTGCCCGCCCGATGCATAGGACATGTCGTGTGACTTGGCGTAGGCCACAAGTTCTGACACCGACTTCACCGGCACTGACGGATGGCACACCAGGGTCTGCGCCGTGTTGGCCAAATAGATGACCGGCACCAGGTCTACGTCGGCCTTGAACTTGAGGTTCTGATACAGGCGCGGGTTGACCGTGGCCACGGTGTCCACGGTCACCAGCAGCGTGTGACCGTCGGGCGCTGACCGGGCCACGGCCTCGGCGCCGATGTTGCCGCCCGCGCCCGGGCGGTTCTCGATGATCAGCGGCTGCTTGAACACCGCCTGGAAAGGACCGTCCACCAGCCGGATGATGAGGTCGTTGTTGCCCGGTGGGAACGCCGAGATCACGGTCACGGGCTTGCTCGGATAGCTCTGCGCCCAGGCGCTGGTGCCCATCGAAGTGGCAAGTGAGGCGGCCAAAGCGAGGGCAGCCGGGAAAACGAATGAGGTTGAACGCATGCACATCTCCTGCGAGGGTAGTCAAGATGTTCTGGACCAGAAAGCCCAGTAGATCAGTTCGACCCCCGGCCCCGTAAGATGGCCATGGCAGATGAGCAATAACCAGGAGCTATAGGTGAAGCTGAGCCAGATTCGCGACTTCTTGGCCGTGGTCGAGGCCGGCAGCATCAATGCTGCGGCTCGAAAATTGGGCGTGTCCCAGCCCGGGCTGACCAAGAGCCTGGGCGCGCTGGAGACGGAGCTGGGCGCGTCGTTGCTGAAGCGCGCGCCAACCGGCGTGACTCTTACCCGGCAGGGTCAGGCCTTTCATGTGCGCGTGAGTGCCGGCTATGCCGAACTGGCGAAAGCGCAGGAAGAACTGGCGCGCGGCGCCAAAACGCAGGTCGCCCTTGGATTCGGCCCCTTTTTCGCGGCGCAGATCGTGCCACGGGCCGTGAAGCTGTTTCGCGAGAAGTTTCCGGACGTGCAGCTGCGCCTGGTGGAAGGCCTCCGGCACGCGACGGGTCCGATGGTGCGCGACGCGACCCTGGACATGAGCCTGGCGCCGCGCCCGCCGCCTGGTCTGGAAGATCCAGCCATACGCTTCAAGCCTATTGCGCATCTCCAGCAGATCGTGGTCGCACGACGAGGGCACCCGCTGGCCAGTGTGCGTGCGGCTGCCGCTTTGGCCAGTGACGAATGGCTCACCAGCAAGCGGCACGATGTGACGGCAGAAGCACTGCGCGCGCTGGGCGTCCCCGAGCCCATGCAGATCACCGAATGCGAGTCATTCAGCGCCATGCTCACGCTACTGGCCGAATCGGACATGCTGGCGGTGGTGCCGCACCCCTTCCTTGACATGCCTCATGTGGCGCAGGCCGTTCAGCAGATTCCCATTGCAGAACGCCTGACTGGCCTGACGGTGGGCCTGCACACACGCGCCAACGCGCCATTGACGAAGCCCGCTGCGGCGCTGGCCCGTTTGCTGTTGGAGATCGGGCGTAGGGTGTTGCAGAAGACTTGATGGATTGGGACGGCGTGCCGTTGCAGTGAATCCACGTTCGCGTGCCTCCAACGCTCAAACCGTCATGCCACCGCTGACCTCAATCACCGCGCCATTGATGTAGCTGGCCTCGTCACTCGCCAGAAACGCGTACACGTTCGCAATCTCTTCCGGCTGCGCCAGCCGCCCGAGCGGCACCTGCGCCTTCATGTGTTGCAGCACCTTGTCCGGAATCGTCGCCAGGATCGGCGTGTCGACGAAGCCCGGCGCCACCGCATTGACGCGGATACCCTTGGGCCCGAGTTCGCGGCTCCAGGTCTTGGTGAAGCCGATGACGCCGAACTTGGCGGCCGCGTAGTTGGTCTGGCCGAAGTTGCCGTAGATGCCGACCACGCTGCTGGCGTTGAGGATCACGCCGTGGCCCTGGTCGATCATCGGGTTGGCCACCGCCTGTGCGCAGTGGAAGACACCACGCAAGTTGACGTCGATGACGGCGTCAAACTGCTGCAGCGTCATCTTGACTAGCCGCGCGTCCTTGGTGATGCCGGCGTTGTTGACCAGCACGTCGATGCGGCCGTGGCGCTCGAGCACCGCCGCCACCATCATGTCGACGGCGACGCGGTCGGTGACGTCGACCTGGTGGCGCTCGTAGGCATCACTCAGCATCTCGCTGCGGCGGTCGCAGCCGATGACGATGGCACCTTCGGCGGCGAACTTGGCGCAGGTGGCCGCGCCAATGCCTTGGGCGGCGCCGGTGACGATGCAGATCTTGTCTTTCAGTCGCATAGCTTGAGGAATTTCAGCAGGTGTGGAAGGTGGTTCTCAAAGTCCGACAGCGCGTGGTCGCTGCCTTGCACCAGGCGCAGCGGCTGCCCCGGGTAGCGCTGAGTCATCTCGCGCCAGTTGAGCACTTCGTCGCCGGTGGCGATGATGGGCAGGTAGCGCTCGCGCCGCGTCAGCGTGCCCAAGTGCAGCGCGCGCAGTTCGTCGACGCACTCGGCAGGGAAGGACAAGCGTTCGGTGGGGTCGTGGTATGCGCTGTGCTCGCCGACGTAAGCCGCGAGGTCGCGCGCGGGGTCGATGGCCGGGTTGATCAGCACCGCCGGCCAGCCGCAACGCTCGGCGACAACGGTGGCGTAGAAACCGCCGAGTGAGCTGCCCACCACCACCGCTGAATCCTGCGGCCAGTTGGCGATGCCACGCGCCACCTGCGCCATTGCATCGCGTGGCGAAGCCGGCAGCTGCGGGCACCACCATGTCACGTCGGGCCGGTGGTCCCGCAGCCATCCGTGCAGACGGCGCGCCTTGAATGATTGCGGGGACGAGCGAAAGCCGTGCAGGTAGAGCAGATGCGTGGGCGCCACGGGCAAAAGCTCATACCCCTTGTTTGGCCAGCGGAGCCTTCAAGGCTTCGCTCAAGGTTGCCAGGCCGTCGTCCAGGTGCGCGCGAACGAGCGCGCTGCTGGCTTTGCCGCCTGCACTGTTCAATCCGGCTTGCAACCTGGACTGCAGCTGCAGCGCTGCCTGGCGCATCACAGGGCGCACGTCGGCTGCGGCCGCCGAGCCAGGACGCAGCAGCGCACCGGCCAGCCGGCGCACGTGCTCGCGCTGCAGGTTGCGCCGCAGGCTGTCGATCTCGATGGCCGTGCCGCGCTTGTCACTGCTCTTGCCCGCCTTGGCGGCGTCCAGCTCGGACCACACTGCATCGCCCAGGCGCTGTTGCACCTCGGCAAAGCTCAGCAGCGTCTTCGGCTCGGCCACCTTGGCTTCGGCGTCGGCCAGGCGGCCGGCCAGGCCGTCGGACATCAGTGCGTCCAGGGCCGGGCGCTGCGCCGCCAGCACGGCGCCCGGCAGGCTGAAATCGGTGCCTGGGCTGCGGCCCGGGGCGAAGCGGTCGAACTGGTCGCTGCCCAGGCGGCTGACCACCCTGGGGTCGAATCTGAAGCTCGCGCTGTTGAAGAGTTCGGTGACGATGAAGTCCAGCGCCGCGCGTTGCTGCGCCGCAGGCACCGGCTCCATCAGCGCTTGCCCCGCACCCGCCTTGGCCCGCCGCGTGTAGGTGCCGCCGATGTATTTGGCCGCCTCGGGTGCGGTCGCACCCACCACGGCCACCACACGCTGCAGGTTGCGGCGGTACAGCGTGAGGTCGTCATCAGCCGCCAGCGTGCGTGTCGTGACGCGCTGCCACAGCTCGCGCACGAGTTTGACGCGCCGTTGCGCGTAGGCCAGCGGGTCGTTGCCGAGGTCGAACTGATTGACCAGCGGGTCGGTGCCGGCGAAGACGTCCTCGTCGGTGGCGTAGGACAGGTTGGGGTCGCTCTCGGACATCGCAGCCAGCCGCGCAAGCTCGCGCTTCTCTTCGTCGGCGTTGGCGTACTGCCGGTAGCCGTATTCGATGGCCCAGAGGTCGTAGGCACCGAGAGTCGCCATCTGGTGGTCGGTGACGGGCTCGGTTTCGAGAGGCGTGTTGGGCGGGTTGTAGTCCATTACCGAGTTGGAGACACCCCGCTGCGCGGTGAAGGCCGGGTCGCGCAGCTGCGCCGGCGTGATGCCCACCGAGGCGCGGAAGTTGTGCCGCAGGCCGAGTGCATGACCGATCTCGTGAACCGTCACCGCCTTGAGCTCGCGGGCCACGAACTCGTCGGCCTCGGGGCCGTTGGGGTCGAGTCGGCCACGGGCCACCAGCAGGTCGAAGTTCATCTGCGTCTGCTCGAGGCCGTCGTGCGCCAGGGTGCAGAGGTCTTCCAGCGGGCCGGCATAACTTTGGGCAAATGAAGTCGGCGAGACGCGCGGCTCGGCGTCGGCATTGCGGGCCTTGCTGACACGCACCCAGTTTTCGGGAATGATGGCGGCGCCGCGCAGGATCTCGCCGCTGCGCGGGTCGCTCTGGCTCGGGCCGACCGCCGTGGCACCGGGCCCGGCCAGCGTGAACCAGCGCAGTGCGAGCAGCCGGGTGCCTTCGAGCGCGCTCCAGTCGGCATCGGCCGCCTGCTGCTCGACCACCACGGCGTTCTTGAAGCCCGCACGTTCAAAGGCCTTGTTCCACTCCAGGGCGCCGTCGCGCAGGGGAGCGCGCCACTTCTCGGGGATGTTGCGGTCCATCACCACGCGAATCGGTTCCTTGGGTTCGGATACGGCGGCAGCCGGGTCTTTCTTCTCAAGCCGCCAGCGACGAACAAGGTGAGTGCGCTGGTTTTCGCTCTTGTCGTCACCGTAATCGACAAAGCCGCGGGTGAAGTAGCCCACGCGTGAATCAGCGGCGCGCGACTGCATGACTTGTGCGGGCAGTGGCGTCAAGGTGTAGGCCATGCTCAGGAACAGGCTGCGTGCGTCGGGCAGCGAGGCCGGCGGGTTGGGCAAGGCGGCCGGGTTGGGCGGCGGCGCGCCCGGGGCCAGCACCGGTGGCGCAGGCAGGCGCGGCACGGCGAAGTGTTGGCGCATGGTGACGTAGGTGCCGCCCGCAGTGTTGCGCAGCTTGTCGATGCTGCTGTTGGCCCGGTCCAGCGCGTAGGGCAGGCGGTGCAGCGTTTCCAGCGCGGTCTGCGTGCCAGAGAAGTCGGCACCCAGCAGCACGTTGGCATCGACCAGCAGCGCCTTGCTTTGAGCGTGTGGCGCGGCCACGAGCGGCGCTACCGACAGCAGGCTGTCGCTCCAGCTCTCAGTCACCGCGCGCGCCAGCGGTGTGCCTTCAGGCGCACGCACGGACTGGTTCAGCGCCAGCAACTGCAGGTTGTTGCCCACGCGGCGCAGCACCACGATGTCGCTGCGGCCCATCAGCCCGGGCCAGAAGCGGCTGTCGCCGATGCCGGAGGCGATCGAGCTGCCGAAGAAAAAGGGCTTGTCGAGCCGGTCGGCGGGAATCTCCAGCCAGCTGCGGTCGTCGCGCGTCCAGTGAGGCAGAAAGCCGTCGCTGCGCTTGGCTTCGCGCGTCACTTCGGCGAAGGGCGTCAGCGCGCCGGGCAAGGGCACAGGGCGGGCTGCCGGGCCGCCTGTCGCGATGCTTGTTGGGGCGCCTGACGCTGCGCCTGTTGCGGCCGGCGCACTGGACGTGGGTGTGCCCGGAGTCACGGCAGCCGGTGGCAAAACGGTGGCGCATCCGGCCAAAGCCAGGGCCATCGTGCCGATACCGAGGGAGTTGCGGGTTTTCATGGGGGCCATGGTGCGGTGACTGCGAAGCGCGAAGCCGGCGAGCGTAGCGCAGCACGCAGCGGCATGTGCCGCGGTGCGACGAAGTCCATCTACTCCGGCATGAAAGGTGTCAGCCGCACCTCGCCAGCGCCGCCAGCAGCTTGTCGGGGATGCCCCCGAAGCCGCCGTTGCTCATGCACAGCACATGGTCGCCGGCCCGCGCGGCCTGCACGATGGCGGCCGCCAGCGCGTCCACCGAATCGGCCACCACGGCGGTGGCCGCCATGGGCGCCAGCGCGTCGCGCACGCTCCAGCCGTAGTTGCCCTGCAGGCAGAAGCTGAGGTCGGCTTCTTCCAGCGCCCAAGGCAGCTGCGCTTTCATGGTGCCCAGTTTCATGGTGTTGGATCGCGGCTCGAAGACGGCCAGGATGCGGGCGTTCAGCCCTACCTTGCGGCGCAAGCCGTCGATGGTGGTGCGCATGGCCGTGGGGTGATGGGCAAAGTCGTCGTAAACCTTGATGCCGGCTGCTTCACCGCGCAGTTCGAGCCGGCGGCGCACGTTCAAGAAGGTGGCCATCGCGGCGCAGGCCGCCTCGGGCGTCACGCCGACGTGTTCCGCCGCGCCGACGGCCGCCAGCGCGTTCATCTGGTTGTGTTCGCCCAGCAGTGCCCATTCCACGCGGCCCAGCTTCAGGCTGCCACGCAGCACGTCGAAGGACTGCGGTTCGCCGCGCGCGCAGAGGCCGCCGGGCTCTTCGCGTTTGGTACCAAAGCGCTGCACCTCGGTCCAGCAGCCGCGTGCCAGCACGCGTTGCAGGGCTTCGCCGCGCGCGTTGACGATCAAGCGGCCGCTGGATGGCACGGTGCGCACGAGATGGTGGAACTGGGTCTCGATTGCCGCCAGGTCGGGGAAGATGTCGGCATGGTCGTGCTCCAGGTTGTTGAGCACGGCGGTGCGCGGCCGGTAATGCACGAACTTGGCTCGCTTGTCGAAAAGCGCGGTGTCGTATTCGTCGGCTTCGATGACGAAGTACTTGCCGCCACCATTGCGTGCCGACACACCAAAGTTCAGCGGCACGCCGCCGACCAGAAAGCCCGGCTGCAGGCCGGCCTGGTCGAGCATCCAGGCCAGCATCGACGTGGTGGTGGTCTTGCCGTGGGTGCCCGCCACCGCCAGCACGTGGCGGCCCTGCAGCACCTGCTCGGCAAGCCACTGCGGGCCGCTGGTATAGGCCGCGCCCGCGTCGAGGATGGCTTCCATCAGCGCATTGCCGCGCGTGACGACATTGCCGACGACGAACACGTCGGGCTTGAGCGCCAACTGGTCGGCGCCGAAGCCTTCAATGAGGTCGATGCCCAGCGCACGCAGCTGATCACTCATCGGCGGGTAGACGCTGGTGTCGCAGCCCGTGACGCGGTGCCCGGCTTCGCGCGCCAAAGCGGCCAGGCCGCCCATGAAGGTGCCGCAGATGCCAAGGATGTGAATGTGCATGCGGGGCATTCTAGGAGTGGCGTGCATCGCAACTGCACATCGCATCTGCTAGCGTGAGGCGATGGACAACGTGGGCTTTGTCGGCATCCCCTGGATCGCTTCGCACCCCATCGCCTACCCGGCACTGGAGGTGCTGCATATCACCGGCATCGCGCTGCTTCTGGGCAGCCTGGTGCTGCTTGAGTTGCGCGTCTGGGGCTTTGCCAGCGAGCTGCCGGTGAAGCCGCTGGCACGTCTGGCGCTGAGCGTCACACTTTGCGGTTTTGGCCTGGTGGTGGCCAGCGGCCTCTTGATGTTTGCCGCCAATCCGGCCGAGCTGCTGTCGAATCGCGCCTTCCTCATCAAGATGGGCCTGGTGCAACTGGCGGGGCTGAATGCGGCCTGGTTCCACAGCCGCGACAGCCTGCTGCGCGGCGACACGCTGGCGCGGGTGCAGACCGCGCTGTCGTTGGGGATTTGGTTGGCGGCCATCATCTGCGGGCGCTGGATTGCCTATCTGTAAAAACCGTGAGGACACCCACCATGGAACGCCGAATGTTCATCGCCATGCCGCTGTCCTTGCAGCTGTCTCTGCCACTCTTGCTGGCCCTGCCCGCCTGGGCCCACCACGGTTGGAGCAGCTTCGACCAAGGCCGTCCGATCTACCTGGAAGGCAAGGTGACGAAGGTCGCCTGGCGCAATCCGCACGTGGAACTCGATCTGGAGCTGCCTGCCAACCTCAAGCTGCCCGCCGACCTGACTGGCCGCGCTTTACCCGCGCAGACCGCACCGGTGGATGGCCCGGCGTTGCTGAAGGCCGCGCAACTGCCAACCCGCAAGGACCGGCGCTGGGAGATCGAACTCGCCCCGCTGTCGCGCGTGCAGGCGTGGGGTGTGGCCGAGATCAAGCCGGGCGATGAGTTGGCCTTCGTCGGCTTTACCTTCAGCGGCGAGAAGGGCGCGGCGGTGCTGCGCGCCGAATACCTGTTCGCGGCCGGCAAGGCCTACGGTTTGCGCTCTGCGCCGGCCTGAATCGCGTTCACAGGCGCAGGGCTTCGCGCGCCGCCGCCAGGGTGACGCTGATGTCATCTGCCGTGTGCGCCGCGCTGACGAAACCGGCCTCGTAGAGCGCGGGCGCCAAGTACACCCCGCGGTCCAGCATGCCGTGGAAGAAGCGGTTGAAGCGCTCCTTGTCGGTGGCCATGGTGCCGCCGTAGTTCTGCGGCAACTCAGCGGCAAAGAAGAAGCCGAACATGCCACCTTCGCTATCGCCCACCAGCGCCACGCCGGCGTCTCGCGCGGCGCCGCTCAGCCCATCCACCAGCGACTGCGTGCGTGCCGACAGCGCCTCATAAAAGCCCGGCTTGCTGATCTCTTTCAGCGTCGCCAGTCCGCAAGCGGTGGCTACCGGGTTGCCGCTCAGCGTGCCGGCCTGATACACCGGGCCCAGCGGAGCCAGCTGGCTCATGACATCGCGCGTGCCGCCAAAAGCGGCCAGCGGCATGCCGCCACCGATGACCTTGCCGAACACGCTCATGTCCGGCTTGAAGCCAGGGATCAGCCGCGCATAGACGCTCTGCGCGCCACCCAGCGCGACGCGGAAACCCGTCATCACCTCGTCGAACACCAACAGCGCACCGTGTTGCGAGCACAGCGCGCGCAGCCGCGTCATGAAAGGCACCGAAGCGCGCACGAAGTTCATGTTGCCGGCGATCGGCTCGATCATCACGCAGGCGATCTCGCCGCCCTGCGTGGCAAAGGTTTCTTCCAGCTGCGCCAGGTTGTTGTACTCCAGCACCAGCGTGTGCCGGACCACGTCGGCCGGCACGCCCGCGCTCGTCGGGTGGCCGAAGGTGGCCAGGCCTGACCCGGCCTTCACCAGCAGTGCGTCGGCATGGCCGTGGTAGCAGCCTTCGAACTTGATGAACTTGGTGCGGCCGGTGGCGCCGCGCGCTAGGCGCAGTGCACTCATGCCGGCTTCGGTGCCACTGCTGACCAGGCGCACCTGTTCGACGCTGGGCACGACGCCGATGATGGCTTCGGCAAGTTCGATCTCGCGTTCGGTCGGTGCGCCGAAGCTGAAGCCGTCCATCGCCGCCTTCTGCACCGCGTCCAGCACCGCCGGGTGGCCGTGGCCGAGGATCATCGGACCCCAGGACCCGATGTAGTCGATGTAGCGCCGGCCCTCGGCGTCCCACATGCAGGCGCCTTGCGCGCGGCTGATGAACCGCGGCGTGCCGCCAACGGCGCGAAAGGCGCGCACCGGCGAATTCACGCCGCCGGGGATGACGCGCTGCGCGCGGGCAAACAATTCTTCGTTCGTGGTCATGTCAAGTCTTCGTAATCAAGCTTCCCGCCGCGGAACCGGCTTTGCCGGGCCGCCAGCGGAGGACCCCCCTCGGGGGGCAGCGAGCGCCAGCGAGCTTGGGGGCCTAGTGAACGCGGCGCGGTGCGCCCTTGCTGCTGGGCTCTTCGGGCTCGGGTTCGGGCATGCCGCCTTCCATGTCCTCGCCATCTTCGGGCGGCGGCAAGGCCCAGAAGAAGCGGTCGGGCACGATGCTCCCCATGCCCGGGCGGAAGCCGGCGTCCAGGCTTTGGTCCAGGAACGACAGCGCTTCGCCAACGGCGGCCTGCAATTCACCGCCCGCCGCCAGCAGTGAAGCCAGTGCCGCCGCCAGCGTGTCGCCCGCGCCGACGAAAGAAGTGTCGAAACGCTCAAACTTCTCGCCAGTGATAGCGCCTTGCGGCGAAGCAAGCACGTTGTCGATGAACTGCTCGGGGCCCTTGGCCGGCAGCATCAGACCGGTGACGAGCACATAACGTGTACCGTGTTCGCCGGCAGCCACGGCCAGTTCACGTGCCGACGGCGGGCGTTCGCTTTCCCAGTCGGGCAGCAGGAAATCCTGCAGCGTCTTGTGGCTGCCCACCAGCACTTCAGTGGCCGGCAGGATCAGTTCGCGGAAGGCGTCCAGGTAGGGCTGCACCTGGTCTTCCTCCATCCACGACAGGTTGGGCAGGTAGCTGACAAGCGGGATGTCGGTGTAGTCGCTGAGCACTTCGGCCACGGCCGAGACGTTGTCGGCGTTGCCCAGGAAACCGACCTTCCAGCCCGCGATGGTGATGTCCTCCAGGATCGTGCGCGCCTGCTCGGCCACCACCTCGGCGTCGATCTCGTGCTGGTCAAAGACATCGGCGGTGTCGCGCATCACGATGGACGTCACGATCGGCAGCGCATGCGCGCCCATCGCGGCGATGGTGGCGATGTCACCGGCCAGGCCGCCAGCACCGCAGGGGTCGCTGGCGTTGAAGCACATCACGCAGGCCGGCGGCGGCGGTTCGGTGGGCGGGCCTTCGAGGTCCGCAGCCGGGGTGGTTTCGGGGGTCATGGGATCTGGCCTTGGCGCGGGTGGGGCGGGTTCGGGGGAAGCGAATTCGTGAGCGGCGGTAAGCGCATTGGGCGGGCATGGCGCAGAACTTCAAAAACCCGTTCCGCGAACCTCCAGCAAATACTTAGGAACGGTGCGTAGGTCCGCACAAATCCTGGAATTTACCTGGAGATGGGTGGCTACAATCGGCGTCCATTGTAGTGAAGTGACTGAGTCGCCGTGGACGAACCGAGTACCTGGATGTGCCTGATCTGCGGCTGGATTTACAACGAGGCCGACGGCGACCCCGAGCATGACATTCCGAAGGGCACCGCATGGGCCGATGTTTCCATGAACTGGACTTGCCCCGAGTGCGGTGCCCGCAAGGAAGACTTCGAGATGATCCAGATCTGAAGCCTGCGCCGCAGTTTGCGGCGCGGATTTGCGGCGCTGGTTTACGACCTGCAGTGGGTATTTGAGGAGAACGGCGCTTGGACAATCCGGGGCCAGATTCAAGGGCAGCGGCAACTGCAGCGGTGGCAGTGACGGTGGCGCTTGGCGCCAAGGTGCTCGTTATCGACGACAGCAACACCATTCGCCGCAGCGCCGAGATCTTTCTGCGTCAGGGCGGGCATGAGGTGCTGCTGGCCGAAGACGGCTTTGACGCCTTGGCCAAGGTCAATGACCATGCGCCCGAACTGATCTTCTGCGACATCCTCATGCCACGCCTGGACGGCTACCAGACCTGCGCCATCATCAAGCGCAACCCGCGTTTTGCGCATGTGCCGGTGATCATGCTGTCGTCCAAGGACGGTCTGTTCGACAAGGCGCGGGGCCGCATGGTCGGCTCCGAGGATTACTTGACCAAACCTTTCACCAAAGAACAGCTGTTGCGCGCGGTGGATGCCTACCGACGCAGTGCGGCCTGAGCGCCCAAGGACCCTTGATGTCGATCCACAAGATCCTCGTCGTCGATGACTCGAAGACAGAGCTGCACCACCTCTCCGAAGTGCTGGGTAAACGCGGCTACACCGTGCGCACCGCAGAGAACGGCGAAGAGGCCATGCGCCGGCTGGAAGAAGAAAAGCCCGACCTCATCCTGATGGACGTCGTGATGCCGGGGCAGAACGGCTTTCAGCTCACCCGCGCCATCACCCGCGACGCACGGTTTGCCGACGTGCCGGTGATCTTGTGCACCAGCAAGAACCAGGAAACCGACAAGGTCTGGGGCATGCGCCAGGGTGCGCGTGACTACATCGTCAAGCCGGTCAACGCCGACGAGTTGATCGCCAAGATCAAAGCCTTCGACTGATGGCCAACCGCGAAGCGCTGCGCCAGCTGCAAAGCCGTCTTGCGGAGCGACTTCAGGTCGCCCGTACCGAGGCGCGGCAACTGTCGTGGCTGGCGGTGGAATGCGCGGGCCAGGGCTTTCTGGTGCCGCTGACCACGGCCGGCGAGATTTTTCCGCCCGGCGCCTTGCTGCCCGTGCCGCACACGCAGCCCTGGTTCCTGGGCGTGGCCAATTTGCGCGGGCAGTTGCATGGGGTTGTCGATCTGGCTGCCTTTTTGGGCCTGCGGCTGCCTCTGCCCCTTGACGCGCTGCGAGAACAAGCGCGGCTGCTGGCCTTCAACCCCGCGTTGGGCAGCCACAGCGCCGTGCTGGTGGACCGACTGGCGGGCTTGCGCAGTGCTGCCGAGCTGACCACCGAGCCGCCTGATGAGCAAGGGGGCAATCCAGGCAGTCCGGGCATTTCGGCCCAGACGCGCCCCGCCTTCGCCAGCCTGCGCTGGCACGACGCTGAAGGCCGTGCCTGGCAGGAAATCGATCTGGCGGCGCTGGCACGCCACCCGCAGTTTTTGGCCATCGCGGCATGAGGCGATTGGCCCATGCCCACCCTGCAGC
>JAYSYB010000021.1:0-2546 GCA_043716775.1 Rubrivivax sp. | reverse complement strand
GCTTCACCGAAGGCCGGCTGGATGTCACCGTGCTCCAAGGCGTCGACTTGGGCGTCCGTGCGGGCGAAACCATTGCAATCGTCGGCGCGTCGGGCTCTGGCAAGAGCACGCTGCTGCACCTGTTGGGCGGGCTGGATGCGCCCACGTCGGGCCGCGTTGAACTGATGGGCCGCGACCTGGCGACCCTGGACGCCGCAGCGCAAGGCCAGTGGCGCAACCAGCACCTGGGCTTCGTTTATCAGTTTCACCACCTGCTGCCCGAGTTCAGTGCACTCGACAACGTGGCCATGCCGCTGCGCATTCGCCGCCTGCCCGTGGACGAAGCCCGTGCGCAGGCGCAAGCGGTGTTGACGAAGGTGGGGCTGGGCGCGCGCCTGGCGCACCACCCAGCGCAGCTGTCGGGCGGTGAACGCCAGCGTGTGGCCATCGCGCGGGCGCTCGTCAGCCAGCCGGCCTGCGTGCTGGCCGATGAACCCACCGGCAATCTCGACCGCAGCACGGCCGGCGCGGTGTTTGAACTGATGCTGCAGTTGGCGCGTGAAAACGGCACCGCCTTTGTCGTCGTCACGCACGACGAGACGCTTGCCGCCCGCTGTGCCCGCACGCTTCGGCTTGATCGCTGACAATTCAGCGGTGCACCTGACCAACGCTGACCTCCACAGCCACAGCAACGTCTCCGACGGCACGCTGTCGCCTGAAGACTTGGCGACACGTGCGCACAGCCACGGCGTGCAGCTGTGGTCTCTGACCGACCATGACGAACTCGGTGGCCAGCGGCGGGCGCGCGACACGGCGCTGGCGCTGGGCATGGACTACTTGAGTGGCACCGAGGTATCGGTCAGTTTTGCCGGCGAGACGGTGCACATCGTTGGCCTGGGTTTTGACGCCGATGACGCTGCGTTGAAAGCCGGCCTGGCCGCCACCCGCGCCGGCCGGCTGCAGCGGGCGCAGGACATGGCCGACGGCCTGGCGAAAGTCGGAATCCACGGCGCCTTTGAAGGCGCGCTGCGTTACGTCAGCAATCCGGATCTGATCTCGCGCACGCACTTCGCGCGTTTTCTGGTCGACAGCGGCGTCTGCGCCGACACACATTCGGTGTTTCGTCGCTACCTGACGCCGGGCCACCCGGGTTACGTGCCGCACCAGTGGGCACGCCTGGGCGACGCGGTGAGCTGGATCACCCGGGCCGGTGGTGTGGCCGTTATTGCGCACCCGGCGCGTTACCGTTTCACAGTGACCGAGGAGTACGCGCTCATCACCGAGTTCATCGCCCACGGCGGCCAGGGGATGGAAGTGATGACGGGCAGTCACAGCCATAGTGAACAGGTGAAGTACGCAGACACGGCTGTTGAATTCGGCCTATTGGCATCACGCGGCAGCGACTTTCATTCACCGACTGAGAGCCGCGTGGAACTGGGTTCCTTGCCTGACCTGCCGGGCAAGCTGCGCCCGGTGTGGGACGCCCTGCAGCACCGCATTCAGCGTGGGCACCACAGCGCCGCAGAAATTGCCGGTGCGTGAAAACCCGAATCCGGGCTAGAATCGAGGGCTGACTTCACTAGAAGTCTTTCGTTCATCCCCTTCGGCCTTCTTGCCGCTCCGGTTTTTTGTGGAGTGCGCGCGTTTTTCGGGTCGGCGGCGATGCCGTCGCTTGACGTCCACACCCGGACAAACACCGCGACTTCACCCTGCGTGAGCCCTTTCAACGGCCGCGCCGGCACGCTTTTGTCGTGCCGAGAGACCCGAGACGATGATGAGTTTTGATACCCTGAACCTGCACGAAACGCTGAGCCGCGCCCTGAGCGCCGCCGGCTACACCGAACCGACTTCCGTGCAAGCGGAAGCTATTCCCCTTGCGCTCGCCGGCAAGGACCTGATGGTCAGCAGCCGCACCGGCAGCGGCAAGACCGCCAGCTTCATACTGCCGGCGCTGACGCTGATCCTGAAAGCGCGCGAAAAGCAGGCCTCAGAACCGCGCGCGCCGCGTCCGGACCCGGTGCCAGCCGCAGCCCGAACCGAAGGCGACAGCCCGCGCTTTGAGCGCCGCCCCTACACCAAGCCTCAAGGCCCGCGTGTGCTGGTGCTGTGCCCCACGCGTGAACTTGCCATGCAGGTTTCCAAGGCCGCCATGGACTACGGCCGTTTCGTGCCCAACTTGCGTGTTGCCACCGTCGTCGGCGGCGTGCCCTACCCGGCACAGCTGAAGGCCTTACGTGGCCCGCTGGACATCCTGATCGCCACCCCCGGCCGTCTGATCGACCATCTGGGCGCCGGCAAGGCGGTACTGGAAAACATCCAGATGCTGGTGCTGGATGAAGCCGACCGCATGCTCGACATGGGCTTCATCGACGACATCCACCACATCGCCGCGGCCACGCCCAAAGAACGCCAGACGGTGATGTTCAGCGCCACATTCAGCGGCGCCACGGGCGGCCTGGCGAAGGAACTGTTGCGCGAACCCAAGCGCATTGAAGTGGCCTCGCACACCGACACCCACGCCGACATCGAGCAGCGCCTGCACTGGGCTGACGACTTCATGCACAAGA
>JAYSYB010000003.1:0-2635 GCA_043716775.1 Rubrivivax sp. | reverse complement strand
CACGGTCTGCATGAAGTCGGCGATGTTCAGCATCGGTTCGCCGAAGAATTTGTCGCCGCCTTGCTCTTCGATCTGCAAGAGGCCACGCTGGATGGCGCCCACGCTGGCCGCGCTGACGTTGCCGTATTCGGTGGTGTACTGGCTGCCGTTGTCGCCCACAAACTGCAGCATCGCGCGCAGGTCTTTCATGTCCAGCAGCAGCATGCCGTTGTCGTCGGCAATTCTGAAAACCAGGCTCAGCACGCCGGCCTGCGTGTCGTTCAGCGCCAGCATGCGCGCCAGCAGCAGCGGGCCCATGTCGGACACGGTGGCGCGCACCGGGTGGCCTTGCTCGCCAAACACGTCCCACAGCGTGGCCGGACAGGCCAGGCTGTCGGGCGTCGGCAGGCCCCGCTCTTTGATGACAGCCGCCAGCTTCGGGCTCAAGTTGCCGGCCTGCGTGATGCCGGTCAGGTCGCCCTTGACGTCGGCCATGAACACCGGCACGCCCAGCTTGCTGAAATTCTCAGCCAGCGTTTGCAGCGTGATGGTCTTGCCGGTGCCGGTGGCGCCTGTGATCAGGCCGTGGCGGTTGGCCAGGGCTGGCAGCATGAAACATTCAATGTCGCCATGCTGGGCAACGAGGATGGGGTCGGGCATGGCGTGCGCTCCGCGAAATCGGTAGGTGGATGTCCGCGCCGAGTCTAGCGGCGCTGCGCACGCAGCCCGACACACTCAACCTGGCCGTCACCCTGGTGGTGTGCGCAGCTTGTCCAGCGTGGGCTGGCACCAGCCGCGGTCGCCTTCGTCAAGCGCCGCAAAAGCGCTTTCTGCCTGCTGTAGCGCGTGCGCCAGCGCGTTGGGGTTGTCGGCCGCGCGTTCTGCCTGGCCCAGCGCGTCCAAGGCGAAGAAGCGCTCGAGCGCGGGGGCTTGGTTGCTTTCGACGATCTGCAGGCAGTTCAGCGCATGCTGGCGCGCCAGCGCTGGGTCGCCGGCTTTGAGCCATGTCATGGCCAGCCGGTGTTCGGCACGTTCGGTTTCCAACCAGCCGCCGGCGATGGCCCAGTAGCGGCGGGCCGTTTGTGCCGCCAGGATCATCAGGCTGCACTCTTCCAGGCTGCGCTCTGGTTTTTCTTCCAGCGTGGCCGCCAGGTTGTTGCCGCTGACGGCGAGATCGCGGGTGCAGGGGTCGCTGTCGGGCAGGGCAGCGCGGTCGGCTTGCGCCAATGCGTCCTGAAACAAAAGCAAGGCCCGCGCCGTGTGCTGCTCAGCCAGGCTCGCTGCCGCCATGGCCGTGACCCGGACGCCGTCCGAAGGGCTGAGCGCGGCACGCTCGTCTGCCACGCCAGACGCCAACTGCAAGCTGGCCATGAAGCGCCGCAGCGCCAGTGCTTCCGTGCTGCCGGGGCGGCACAGCGGCAGCGTGGCCAGCCGCTCCTGGAACCGCAGGGCGTCTTGCCAGTGGCCCAGGTGTTCACCCATCACGTGGTGGGCCAGATGCGCCAGTGGCACGATCTGCGGGGCATGGGTTACCAGTGCGACGCCGTCGGCCTGCAATCGCGCCGCGACGCCGCGGGGGTCCTTGACGTGGTCATCCCAACCTTGGCCGATGAAGGTGTCGAAGTCCATGATTCCCCCTTTGCAAGGTGACAACGGTAGCGCCTTGCGGCGGGCCTGAAAAGGCTTGCTGTGCTTGAGGGCCAGGCCAGGGCGTCCCGGCAGGTAAAATCAAGGGCTGTCATCCAGGAGCACAAGACCCATGGCTGGTCATTCCAAATGGGCCAACATCCAGCACCGCAAGGGCCGGCAGGATGAAAAACGCGGCAAGGCCTGGACTCGGGTGATCCGCGAGATCATGGTGGCGGCGCGTCTGGGCGGCGGCGACGTGTCGGCCAACCCGCGGCTGCGGCTGGCGATTGAAAAGGCCAAGGCGGTGAACCTGCCGGTGGAAACCGTCAAGCGCAACATCGACAAGGCCACCGGCAACCTCGAAGGTGTGAGCTACGAGGAAGTCCGCTACGAAGGCTACGGCATCGGTGGCGCGGCGATCATCGTCGACTGCATGACCGACAACAAGGTGCGCACCGTGGCCGAGGTGCGCCACGCCTTCAGCAAGTACGGCGGCAACATGGGCACTGAAGGCTCAGTGGCCTTTCAGTTCAAACACTGCGGGCAGCTTGTCTTTGCGCCGGGCACGAACGAAGACAAGGTGATGGACCTGGCGCTGGAAGCTGGCGCCGAAGACGTGATCACTGACGACGACGGCGCCATCGAAGTGTTGGCCGCGCCGGCAGACTTTGAAGCCGTCAAGGCCGCGCTGGAAGCTGCGGGCCTGAAGCCCGAAGTGGCTGAAGTGACCTGGCGCGCCGAAAACAGCATTGAACTGATCGGTGAAGACGGCGCGCGCATGCAGAAGCTGCTGGACATCATCGAAGACCTGGACGACGTCCAGGACCTGTACCACAACGCAATCCTATGAACCCCCACGCTCACTGCGTTCGCTGCCCCCCGAGGGGGTTCTTGCAGCAGCCCGGCAAAGCCGGTTCTGCGCAAGGCCTTGGTCGGACCCTGGCGGTCTTGCAGTTTGGGCAGGTGGTGCCTTGAAAGTTCTGGTCATCGGCAGCGGCGGCCGTGAACACGCCTTGGCCTGGAAACT
>JAYSYB010000200.1:0-6061 GCA_043716775.1 Rubrivivax sp. | reverse complement strand
AGACCTCAACACCAAAGTAGCCACCAATGCGCGGCACCAGGAAAGGCAGGAAAGGTGGCACGCTGTAGACCGCATGCACGCTCTCCAACTTAAGGAACTGGCCGTTGACGTCGAATGTCTGAACGATGGCCTCATAGCAGGCCTCGGCGTTGGGGCCTGAAACGCGCAAGCGCTCCAGCGAATCGAGCACGAGCACGACTTGGGTAGCCGCGCCACGCTGCTGTCTGATATCGGAGACCACTTCGCGGATGAAGCTCTTGACTTGCTCAAACCAAGCACCTTTGGACGATTCCAGCGCACGTTGGACGTCGGCGCGGAAGGTAGGGTTTTCGCGCAACTGAGCAGTGAAACTGGCTACGCCAAACTTGACATTCAAGGCGGTCAGATTGACTTCAGTCCGGGTCAACCAATCCCACAGCAACCCGGCGTAATGACCTTTGGCGCGCTGACCTCCCAGGTCGTGGTCCACCTGATCGGCCAGGGCTGCCGCCAAAGAGACCAGCAGCGACTCGATCTTTACCGGCTCAGCCAGGTTCAGCCGCTTCTCCATGTCCGTCACCACGACATAGAAGCCTCCTGCACCGCGCAAGTCGTGCGCCATCCGGCGCAGTTCGGTTGACTTGCCGACACCACGGTGGCCCGTGAACAGCCAGGTGCCAGGCCGTGCCGCCATCTGGATGTTGGCCCGCAATTCATCCACGGGCGAGAGGCCATTCTGGGTGTGCAGCCCAGCGACGTAGAGCTTACGGTCCGCCGGGTCGTCGAGGTCGAGCTCACGCTCGAAGTCGAGCGCCTGGTACAGCGCCTTGATCGACGGTGCTGGATTCATGGCTGTGAGTTTGCCAAAGCTGAGCGCGTGGCGTGGCGCGGATTCAATTCAGCTCTTCCTTGCGAATCTTGACGATCGGCGCCAGCACCGTCGCCAGCGCCTGCATCTGCGCCAACGCCGCCGTCATGCGGCCTTCGACGGTGTCGTGCGTCAGGATGATGAGGTCGGTCTGCTTCTCACCTTCCGCGCTTTCACGCTGCAAGACAGCGTCGATGGAGATGTCGTTCTCGGCCAGGATGCCGGTGATGCGCGCCAGCACCCCCGCCTTGTCTGCCACCACCAGACGCAGGTAGAAAGCGGTGATGACTTCGCTGATGGGCAGGATGGGTGTGTCCTGCAAGCTGCCGGGCTGAAAGGCCAGGTGCGGCACGCGGTGGTCGGGGTCGGCGGTGTGCAGCCGGGTGATGTCCACCAGGTCGGCCACCACCGCGCTGGCCGTGGGTTCTGCGCCCGCGCCTTTGCCGTAGTACAGCGTGGTGCCGACGGCATCGCCCTGCACCACCACCGCATTCATCGCGCCTTCGACGTTGGCGATGAGGCGGGTGGACGGGATCAGCGTGGGGTGCACACGCAGTTCAATGCCGTGTTCTCTTCGCTTGGTGATGCCCAAGAGCTTGATGCGGTAGCCCAGCTGTTCTGCATAGCGGATGTCCACCGCCTGCAGCGCGGTGATGCCCTCGACATACGCCTTGGCAAACTGCACCGGCACGCCGAAGGCCATGGCCGACATGATGGTGACCTTGTGCGCGGCGTCCACCCCTTCGATGTCGAAAGTGGGGTCGGCTTCTGCATAACCCAGCGTCTGTGCTTGCTTAAGCACGACGCCAAAGTCCAGACCCTTGGAGCGCATCTCCGACAGGATGAAATTAGTCGTGCCGTTGATGATGCCGGCAATCCACTCAATGCGGTTGGCCGTCAGGCCCTCGCGCAGCGCCTTGATGATCGGGATGCCACCGGCCACTGCCGCCTCAAAGGCGACGACCACGCTTTTCTTGCTGGCCGCCGCAAAGATTTCGCTGCCGTGCACCGCCAGCAGCGCCTTGTTCGCGGTGACAACGTGCTTGCCGGCCGCAATCGCTTCCAGCACCAGCGTGCGTGCAATGCCATAACCGCCAATGAGTTCGACCACGATGTCGATGTCGGGGTTGGCAATCACTTGGCGCGCGTCGGCCACCACCTGCACGCCGGCGCCCACCACCGAGCGTGCGCGTTCGGTGTCGAGGTCAGCCACCATCGTGATCTGGATGCCACGGCCCGCGCGGCGGCGGATCTCTTCCTGGTTGCGCTGCAGGACCTTGAAGGTGCCCGTGCCGACAGTGCCGATGCCCAAAAGGCCGACTTGGATGGGTTTCATGCGAAATGCCGTTTGCGGTAGTGAGAGAGGAATTTTTCGATGCGGCCGATGGCCTCGGTGAGGTCATCCACGTTCGGCAGAAAGACGACGCGGAAGTGATCGTGCGCAACCCAGTTGAAGCCCGTGCCTTGCACGATCAGCACCTTCTGTTCGGCCAGCAGCTCATAGGCAAACTGTTGGTCGTCGGTGATCGGATAGACCTTCGGGTCGAGCCGCGGAAACATGTACAGCGCCGCCTTCGGCTTGACCACGCTGACACCCGGAATCTGCGAAAAGAGTTCATACGCCAGGTCACGCTGCTTGCACAGCCGCCCGCCAGGCGCCACCAGGTCCTTGATGCTCTGGTAGCCGCCCAGCGCGGTCTGGATCGCCAGTTGCCCCGGCGTGTTCGCACAAAGGCGCAGCGACGCCAGCATGTTCAGGCCTTCAACGTAATCGCGCGCATGGCGCTTTTCGCCCGACACCACCATCCAGCCGGCGCGGTAGCCGCAGGCGCGGTAGTTCTTGCTCAAACCATTGAAGGAAATGAACAGCACGTCGTCCGCCAGGCTGGCCATTGCCGTGTGGGTGTGACCGTCGTACAGCGTCTTGTCGTAGATCTCGTCGGCAAAGACCACCAGTTGGTGCTGGCGGGCGAGCTCGACGATCTGCAGCAGCAACGCAGTGGGATACAGCGCGCCGGTGGGGTTGTTGGGGTTGCAAACCATGATGCCGCGCGTGCGCGGCGTGATCTTGCGGCGGATGTCTTCGATGTCGGGCAGCCAACCAGCCGCTTCGTCGCAGATGTAGTGCACCGGGCGCCCACCCGACAGGCCGACGACGGCGGTGTAGAGCGGGAAGTCGGGCGCGGGGATCAGAATCTCGTCCCCGTCATTGACGAGCGCGCTGATCGCCATCTGGATCAATTCCGACGCGCCGTTACCCAGGTACACGTCGTCCACCGTCACGCCCTGGATGCCCTTCTCCTGCGTGTAGTGCACCACCGCCTTGCGCGGCGCGAAGAGGCCCTTGCTGTCGGTGTAGCCGGCAGCGTCGGGCAGGTTGCGGATCATGTCCTGCACGATTTCGTCGGGCGGCATCAGCCCGAACGCGGCCACGTTGCCGATGTTGAGCTGGATGATCTTGTGGCCCTCTTCCTGCATCTGCCGGGCCTTGTCGAGCACGGGGCCGCGAATGTCGTAGGCCACGTTGGCGAGCTTGGCGGATTTGACGATGAGTTTCACGGCAGCGGGGCTCGGGGTGGCGACGGGCTAACGACGGGATAGCGACACTAGAATTATCGCCTCATGAAGTTTCAGCCCGACTCACTTGAAGGCGTCAACGCCATCACCCGCCAGGAACCTGGCCGCCTGTGGGTGGGCCACACCGCCTACGCCCACAGCGTGCTGGTGCCCTGGGTAGGCGCCGTGCAGGCGTGGGACGCCACAGGCTTTGAAGACCTGGCTGCCACGCACTTCGAGCGCATCGCGGCGCTCAAGCCCGAAGTCGTGATCTTCGGCAGCGGAGCGCGAATGCGCTTCCCACCGCCAGCTCTGCTGCGCGCGCTGATCGAGCAGCGGGTGGGCATTGAAACGATGGGCACCGCAGCGGCCTGCCGCACCTACAACGTGCTGGCCAGCGAAGGCCGCTCGGTGGTGGCTGCACTGCTGCTGAACGTGTTTGCGGGGACTGCCGGTGTCGCCGCTTGAAGACCCGCTTGCCGAACACAATATAATTCGCGATTAAGCCAGCTTCGGCAGTCAGCAGTCCGAGAAAAACCACCCATGACTCCTGTCGTCAATAAAGCGCTCCCGGAATTTGAAGCCCTTGCCACTGGCGGTGTGAAATTCACACCGCAGTCGAATCTGGGCCATGCCGTGGTGCTGTATTTCTACCCCAAGGACAACACGCCGGGCTGCACCACCGAAGCGATGCAGTTCCGTGACCAGCACAAGGACTTCGTCAAGGCCGGCGCCGTGGTCTTTGGCGTGTCGCGCGACAACATGGCGTCGCATGACAAGTTCAAGACCAATCTCGAGTTGCCCTTTGAGCTGATCGCCGACACCGAAGAAAAGCTCTGCCACATGTTTGGCGTGGTCAAGAACAAGATCATGTACGGCAAGAAGGTCAAGGGCATCGAGCGCAGCACCTTCCTGATGGACGCCCAGGGCATCATGCGGGCCGAATGGCGCGGCATCAAGGTCGCCGGCCATGTCGAAGAAGTGCTCAAGGCAGTGAAGGCGCTGAAGAAGGCCGCTTGAGCAACACCGCAGTCTGCTTGCGACTAGGCCGGATTCAACAGGTTCGCGCAGCACTCCATCACACTTCGAAGCCGCTCCGTTGACGGGGCGGCTTTTTCATTTTTCCACGCCACCACCGACCCATGCCCCTGCCCAAGCCGCCGTCCAAGAAAGGTGACCTGCTGCAGGGCGCCGACTACGAGTCGCAAGCCGCACCCAGGCCTGACAAACCTTCCGCAAAGGCCCGCAGGCCGCAGGCGCCGACACAACAGTCAGCGCTGGACCTCAGCGACGGCCTGGCGCCGGGCATCGGCCGCGTGCCCGTGCCCGTACCCGTACCCAGCCCTGCAGCGCAACAGCCGCCGGCGGCCCTCTTCGTTTCCCCACCGCCAGCCCGCACGGCCACGCCCGCGCCGCAGCCCAAACCGCGCAAGTCGCGCACCTCATCGGGCGGGGGCCCCGCCAAGCTCTTCGTGCTGGACACCAACGTGTTGATGCACGACCCGATGAGCCTGTTCCGCTTTGAGGAACATGACGTCTTCCTGCCGATGATCACGCTGGAAGAGCTCGACGGCCACAAGAAGGGCATGAGCGAAGTTGCGCGCAGCGTGCGCCAGGTCAGCCGCGAGCTGGACGCACTGGCCAATCTCGCCAGCCTGGCCAGCAAGGGCGGCGTGCTGGACGCGGCAGCCGGTATTGCGCTGGCGCAAACGGGCCACCGCGAAGCCGGCGGCAAGCTCTACTTCCAGACCATGCTGCTCGACATCAAGCTGCCTGCAGGCCTGCCGCAAGGCAAGGCCGACAACCAGATACTGGGTGTGGTGCAGAGCCTGCGTGAACAGCAGAAGGACAGCGCCAACCCGCGCGATGTGGTGCTGGTGTCCAAGGACATCAACATGCGCGTCAAGGCGCGCGCGCTGGGCCTGCCGGCCGAGGACTACACCAACGACAAGACGCTGGAAGACGGCGACCTGCTCTACACCGGCGTGCTGGCGCTGCCGGCTGACTTCTGGGACCGCCATGGCAAGACCATGGAAAGCTGGCAGCAGGGTGGCCACACCTGTTACCGCATCAGCGGGCCGCTCGTGCCGGGCTTGATGATCAACCAGTTCGTCTACCTCGAAGTGCCGGGCGCCGCACCGCTGTATGCCCGCGTCACCGAAATCACCGGCAAGACCGCCGTGCTCAAGACCCTGCGCGACTACGCCCACGGCAAGAACGCCGTCTGGGGCGTGACGGCACGCAACCGCGAACAGAACTTCGCCCTCAACCTGCTGATGGACCCGGACTGCGACTTCGTCACCCTGGCCGGCACGGCCGGCACGGGCAAGACGCTGATGAGCCTGGCCGCCGGCCTGGCCCAGGTGCTGGACGACCGCCGCTACACCGAGATCATCGTCACCCGGGTCACCGTGCCGGTGGGCGACGACATCGGCTTCCTGCCCGGCAACGAGGAAGAGAAGATGGGCCCCTGGATGGGCGCGCTGGACGACAACCTGGAGGTGCTGGCGCGCACCGACGCCAGCGCCGGCGAATGGGGCCGCGCCGCCACGCAAGACCTGGTGCGCAGCAAGATCAAGATCAAGAGCCTGAACTTCATGCGCGGGCGCACCTTCCTGAACAAGTTCGTGCTGATCGACGAAGCGCAGAACCTGACGC
>JAYSYB010000199.1:0-1934 GCA_043716775.1 Rubrivivax sp. | reverse complement strand
TGCAGTAATCGGCGCGCAGCGAGTGCAGGTGCTTGGCGATGACCTCCACCTGGCGGTCGTTTACCGCCAGCAGCGCCACCTTCGAATGGGCGGCCATTTCGCGCCGTGCCTGCACAAGCGCGGGCATCAAGTGTTCGCTGGTGTAGTCAGCCACCGGAATGACGCTTTTCACGTACCTGGACGCGACACCAGGCATTTGCACGTCTTTCTCGACGGCATACACCGCGACCCCCGCGCGCGCCAGTGCCCGTGCCACCGCGAGACCGTGGCTGTCCAGTCCCAAAACCAGGGCTGCGGGATCAGATTGGCGGGCGTTTCCTCTTAGAAGCATGGCTTTAACGGGGCATCGGAGGTTCGGCGTGGGCAGTGGGCAATCTCAGCGTGAGTATGGGTCGCTGCCGCTCTGTAAACCCCACGTGAATGAAGGGCGTTTGTGACAACATAGCGATTTGCAGCGGGCCGATGACACAGAAGAGGGTGGTGCTGATACGTCGAGCGCCCAGCCGCTTGTGTGATGCGAGCGATGCGGCGTTGGCCAATGCGATGCGGCTGAACGACCATTTCACGCCTTGCGCCGCCAGCCGAAGATCAGCCGCTTGCCACAGTTTTGCCAGGATTCGGCCGGCACGGTGGGCCGGCGCAACGTAGACGTCGAAGTCCCAGACCGACTTGGCCGGCTCCTGCAGTACGTAGAGGCAGCGAACTTCGTCCTCTTCGTACTGCTCGCGGGCGATCCAGAGCATCCCGGCGAACTCGCCGCGTACGGTGGCGGTCAGGCATTCGCAGCGGGCCTCAAAGCGCCGATTCAGGATGTTCTTTGGCCGCGGCATCGCTTCCACCAACGGGTCGGACGGTCCCACCTCGACGATGCGGCGGTCGGCCGAAGGGCGCAAAGGCGTCGAAGGCAGGTGGCCGATGGGCTGTGCGACCAAGGCATACGACACGAGGCGGGCATGCCCGCCACTGACGGCGCGAAGCGTTCGGTCTATTGCTTTGGTCAGTGTCGCAAAGACACCGATTTCCTGGCAACTGCGGTACAGCAAGGTCAACAGGTTCGGATGGTCAGACATGGGCGGCCGCCCGTGCGCCTTTTGTAAGCCAGTCACCAATGGCAAGTTCGAGTTGCCGGCTGTGCGCGCGATCCGAAAACGTGTGGTCGGCCGCTTCCGAGGCCAGCAACTGAACATTGGGCCTGTCGAGCGCGCCCTTCCAGGCCGGGTGGGCAGCGACCACCTCCTGGAACTCGCGAGCGGTGTAGTCCTTGCCGCTGAGCACCAGCAGGATGTCGCCGCTGAAGCGCTGCCAGGCCTGTGCCATGCGCATGGGGAACGGTTCAGCGGCGTCGTCGCGGTCCAAGCCGGCACTGGCAGCCCGCAGGCTGGTCCACAAACCGCGAAGCGCAGCGCCGGCCACTTGGCCGCTCAGCAATTTCAGCCAGAACGCCCGCTGCAGCAGGCGCTGTCCGTAGTAGTGCTTGACCTGGGTGCGCGCCAGGCTGGCTTCGCTGCGCACCCACGGGTTCAGCAGGCACAGGCCCTGCACCCGGGGGTCGGCTCGCCCATGGAGGTACAGCAACGCGGCGGCCGCGCCATCGCACAAACCCCACAGCACCACCCGCCGGACCTGCGGTTGACGAGTGAGCAGTTCGTCGATCGCCGCGGCGATGTCGTCGCCGATGTGTTCGAAGTGGCGCGGGGTGCCGCTGCTGTCGCCCATGCCGCGCACGTCGAAGCGCAGCACCGGGTGGCTGAGTGCTGCCAGGTGGCGGGCGAGGCGTACGAACTGGCGGTGGCTGCCGGCGCGGTACTGCGGCCCGCCCACGATGACGACAACGCCGGTGTCCGATGCCCCCGCCACTGGCCGCTGCAACGGTGCGGCGGCCGTGTTGGCATGGGGTGCGTGGAGGATGCCCACGACGCGGTCGGCGCCGACGG
>JAYSYB010000198.1:0-1939 GCA_043716775.1 Rubrivivax sp. | reverse complement strand
CCCGCGACCGTGCGCTGCGCATCGTGCCGCTGGCCCGCGTCACGGTACAACGGCACGTTGGCCTGCTCGAACGGCGGCAGCATGCGCGCACGCAGTTTACGCAGGCGATCAGGGCGTATTTCGGGATGTGGCCCCAAGACGGTAATGTCCCCTGAGCCCCAAGTAGAAGTGTCCCTTTGGTTGATTGAGGAGGCACAAGGTGGCGCAGGAGTTGGGGCTGATGAGTCAGAAGGAAGTGCACCGGTTTGAAGTGATCAATCGGGTGACGGGCGGGGATCTTGACCAAGGGCAGGCGGCGCAGTTGCTGGGGCTGTCGGTGCGCCAGGTCAAGCGGCTGTGCCGCAGCGTGCGCCAGCGCGGTGCGCAGGGGCTGATCTCACGCAAGCGAGGTCAGCCCAGCAACCGGCGGATTTCGCTGGAACGGCGCGAACATTTCGTGCAGGTGGTGCGCAGCCAATACGCCGACTTTGGCCCGCAATTCGCGCACGAGCACCTCGAGCGCGAGCACGGCTTTGAGTGGAGCGTGGAGACCTTGCGCGGCTGGATGCTGCAAGCTGGACTGTGGCAAGCCAAGCAACGGCGGGCCAAGCGGGTGCACAACCCGCGCGCCCGGCGCGAGTGCCTGGGCGAGCTGGTGCAGATCGATGGCAGCCACCACGACTGGTTCGAAGGTCGCTCCAGCAAATGCTGCCTGATCGCCTTCATCGACGACGCCACGGGGCGGGTGTTGGGAGCACGATTCTTCGAGCAAGAGACCACCCAGGGCTACCTGGCCGTGCTGCACGCGCTGGTGCAGCGCTTGGGCGCACCGCTGGCGCTGTACAGCGACCGCCACGGCATCTTCACCAAGGCCGACCCCGAGGACGCCAAGCCCACGCAGTTCGAGCGCGCGCTGCTGCAGCTGAACATCGAGCCCATCTGCGCACACAGCCCGCAGGCCAAGGGGCGCGTAGAGCGGCTGTTCCAGACGTTGCAAGACCGCCTGTGCAAGACCCTGCGGCTGCAGGGCATCGACAACATCAAGCAGGCCAACACCTGGCTGGACGAATATCTGCGCGAGCACAACCGGCGCTTTGCGGTCGCACCGCAGCACGAGCAGGACATGCACCGGCCCTGGGGAGGCACGGCGCAGGCCTTGGCCGACATCTGCTCGCTGCACCACCAGCGCCAACTCAGCGCCCAGGGCGCGTGCAAGTTCGAGGGCAACATCCTGCAGTTGCTACAGAAGCAGCCGCACGCGCCCAAGGCACGAGCCCTGGTGGACATCGCACAGCACGGCGACGGCACGCTGCATCTGAGCTACCGGGGCCAGCCGCTGGCGTACCGCAGCTACGCCCTTCACGAGAGCCGGCGCGCCAATCCGACCGAAGACCATAAGACGCTGAACAAGCGGGTGGACAAGGCGCGCGACGCGCAGCAGTCCAAACTGCAGCGACTGAAGGCTGAGCTGGCCTTCCAAAACAGCCAGCGACAGCAGGGCGTATTCCGTCCTGACACCCCGCCCATCGTGCCCCGCGCGGGGGCAGGCCGCTACGGGCTACGCCCTGCGCAGCCTGCCACCGCGCCAAGTGCCTGAGCTTGTCCCCTGCGGCTTCGTCGCAGGGGACATTTCTATCTGGGCCAAACAGGGGACATTTCTACTTTGGGTTGACATGCGCGAGCTTTTACGCCATTCGTCGGCTACACTGCTGCCGTAGATATGCGCAACACGTGGTCCTTAGAGGTTTGTTCAATCCGGTTTGCGGCTCCGCCAACCGTCTCGTTCCACCCCCCGAGTAGCGTTGCTTGAGTGTCTCTGCAGGGCACGGCATTTCGCCGCGCTACTTTCATTGAAAAGATCGATAGGATATTTATGAGCGTGCAAACTGGAACGGTGAAGTGGTTCAATGAAGCCAAGGGCTTCGGCTTCATCGCGCAAGACGGCGGCGGCGCCGACGTG
>JAYSYB010000197.1:0-6112 GCA_043716775.1 Rubrivivax sp. | reverse complement strand
GGCCGCGCAGGATCATGTCTTCGTGCAGGCTGGGCACGTAGGGCATGTACATCAGCGTCATGCGCGCCTCTTCGGGCAGGCGGTTGCCCTTGTGGCCGTTGCAGGCGCGGCAGGCGGTGATGCAGTTCATCCAGGTGTCGTGCCCGCCGCGTGACACCGGCACGATGTGTTCGCGCGTCAGGTCGTCCAGATGGAAGTGGCCGCCGCAGTAAGCGCAGACCTGGCGGTCACGCACGAAGAGTTTGGGGTTGGACAGCGCGGGCGCCTGGCGCCAGGCGCGGCTGGGGACAGCGCCGCGCACGGCGACGATGGGGTGCACGTCGATGCGGCTTTGCAAGCCGGTGGTGCGCTGGGTGCCACCGCGCAGGACGTGAAAAGTGTCGCCCAATGTCCAGGCGACAGCGTCGCTGGCATAAAGCACTGCCGCCTCGCGCGGGCTGATCCACGCTTGCGGGCGGCCCGAGATGTCGAGCTGCAGCACGTCCATGACTTGAGCGTAACCGATCGCGTGTGGCAGGTCTGTTAGCCGCGCATCAGCTTTCGGCTAGGCGGGTTTACCCGCGTCTTCGTGCGGCTGTCACCGATCTAGGAACAGCACCCTAGAAAAAATCACACCTGAGGCGCGTCACGCTGCAGTGAAGTCTGCAAAATAGCACGACCGTTCGATTTTGTACAAAGCCGTGACGACATCAACCGACATCTCGATTCCTGACGGGCTCCGCGTGGCCACCAAGAGCCTGCAGAAGGGCCAGCAAACCCGGGCCGCGATTCTGGACGCTGCGCTCGGCCTGGCTTCGCACATCGGGCTGGAAGGCCTGTCGATTGGCGCGCTGGCGGAAGTCATGCAGATGAGCAAGTCGGGTGTTTTCGCGCACTTCGGTTCGCGCGAAGAACTGCAGATCTCCGTCATCCGCGAATACCACACCCGCTTTGAAGAAGAGGTGTTCTTCCCGGCGGTGCAGGAACCGCGTGGCCTGCCACGTTTGCGGGCGCTGTTTGAACGCTGGATCCGGCGCGTGTCGGTCGAAGTGGACTCGGGCTGCATCTACATCAGCGGCGCGGTGGAATTTGACGACCGCCCTGGCCCCGTGCGCGACGCGCTGGCGCAGATGGTGCTGGCCTGGCACGCGGCCCTGGACCGCGCCATCCGCATCGCCATCGACATGGGCGACCTGCAGCCGCAAACCGACTCCACCCAAATGCTGTTTGAGCTGCACGGCCTGATCCTGGCCTTGCACCACGACGCGCGCTTCCTGCGCATTCCCGGCGCGCTGGGGCGTGCCCGCGCCGGCTTTGAGCGCACCTTGGCGTACTACAGCGTCGTTGCTGCTGTCGTTGCCACTGATGCGCCGCGCCGCGCCAAGCGCTGAACCCCTTTCACTGATTCTTTGCTTTCAGGAGTACCACCATGCCCCGTTACACCCCGCCGCTGCGCGACATGCACTTCGTGCTGCACGAGTTGCTCAACGTCACTGAAGAACTGAAGCTGCTGCCGCGCCATGCCGACATGGACATCGACACCCTCAATGCCGTGCTTGAAGAGGGCGGCAAGTTCGCGTCCGAGGTGCTGTTCCCGATCAACATCAGTGGCGACCAGCAGGGCTGCACGCTTGACAAGGCGACGCACGAGGTGCACCCGCCAACCGGCTTCAAGGAAGCGTACGCGCAGTACGTGCAGGGCGGCTGGCCATCGTTGGCGGCAGACCCCACGTACGGCGGCCAGGGCCTGCCGATCGTGGCCAACCACTGCTTCTACGAGATGCTGAATTCCGCCAACCAGGCGTGGACGATGTACCCGGGCCTGTCGCACGCCGCCTACGAATGCATCCGCGCCCATGGCACGCCCGAGCAGAAGGCGACGTTCCTGCCCCGCCTGACAAGCGGTGAATGGACCGGCACCATGTGCCTGACCGAACCGCATTGCGGCACCGACCTGGGCCTGCTGCGCACGAAAGCAGAGCCTGTCCTTGAAAATTCGGCCGATGGCGCATACCGCTTGAGCGGCCAGAAGATCTTCATCAGCGCCGGCGAACACGACATGGTCGGCAACATCGTCCATCTGGTGCTGGCGCGGCTGCCCGATGCGCCGGTGGGCAGCAAAGGCATCTCGCTCTTTGCTGTCTCCAAGTTCCACGTCAACGCCGACGGCACGCTGGGCGCGCGCAACTCGATCTTCTGCAGCGCGATCGAACACAAGATGGGCATCAACGGCAACGCCACTTGCCAGATCATGCTTGACGGCGCTATGGGCACACTCGTCGGCCAGCCGCACAAGGGCCTGAACGCGATGTTCGTGATGATGAACGCGGCCCGCCTGGGCGTGGGCAACCAGGCCGTGGGCCTGACCGAAGTGGCGTACCAGAACGCTGTGGCTTACGCGAAAGACCGCCAGCAGATGCGCAGCCTGAGCGGCCCCAAGCAGCCGGCGCAACCGGCCGACACCATCATCGTGCACCCCGACGTGCGCAAGATGCTGCTGACCGCGCGTGCGTACGCCGAAGGCGGCCGCGCCCTGGGCATCTACATCGCTCTTCTGATCGACAAGGAACTGAGCAGCAACGACCCCGACGAGGTGAAGGAAAGCGCCGACCTCGTCGCGCTGCTGACGCCCATCGTCAAGGCCTTCCTGACCGACAACGCCTGGCTCGCCACCAGCCACTGCATGCAGGTTTACGGCGGCCACGGCTACATCAAGGAATGGGGCATGGAGCAGTACGTGCGCGATGCCCGCATCAACATGATCTACGAAGGCACCAACACCATCCAGAGCCTGGATTTGCTGGGCCGCAAGGTGCTGGGGGACAACGGCGCCAAGTTGAAGAAGTTCGGCAAGATCGTCACCGAATTCATCGATGACGTTGGCACAGTTGAGGCGATGCAGGAGTTTGTGAATCCGCTGGCTGACCTGGGCGACAAGGTCACCAAGCTCACCACCGAGCTGGGCATGAAGGCCTTTGGCAACGCCGACGAAGTGGGCGCAGCGGCAGTGGACTACCTGCGGGTCTGTGGCCACCTGGTGTTTGCCTACCTCTTCGCCCGCATGGCCAAGGTGGCGCTGGAAAAGCAGAACAGCGGCGACACCTTCTACGTCGCCAAGCTGCACACCGCGCGCTTCTACTTTGCCAAGCTGTTGCCCGAGACGGCAGGCCTGATCCGCACCGCACGGTCGGGACTGGCGCCGCTGATGGCGATGGAAGAAGCGCTGTTCTAAAGCCGAACCTCAACACAACAGGAGACGAGACATGAAGACCTGGACCCTGACCCTCATCACATCGGCCTTGATGGTGGCCGCCGGCAGTGTGGCCGCGCAGAGCACGCCAGTTGGCGTGTGGAAGACCATCGACGACAAGACCAAGACCGAACGCGCGCAGATCCGCATCAGCGAAGCCGGTGGAGTCTTCTCCGGCAAGCTGGAAAAGCTGCTGGCCGCCGACGCCAAGCCGGACGCGCTGTGCGACAAGTGCAGCGACGACCGCAAGGACAAGCCCTTGGTCGGGCTGGAGGTCATCCGCGGCGTGAAGAAGGGCGACAGCGACAACACCTGGGAAGGCGGCACCATCCTCGACGCCGCCGAAGGCAAGATCTACAAAGTGCGCATGCAGCCCATTGAAGGCGGCAAGAAAATGGAAGTGCGCGGCTATGTCGGCGCGCCCATGTTCGGCCGCACGCAGACATGGGTCCGAGTTGAATAGTTCTTTTACGGAAGAGTCCATGAACCGATTTCCAGTCCGCAAGGTCGCCGTGCTCGGCGCCGGGGTGATGGGCGCGCAGATTGCCGCCCATCTGGTCAATTGCAGAGTGCCTGTCGTGCTGTTCGACCTGGCCGCAAAAGAAGGTCCCAAGAACGGCATCGTCACGAAGGCTGTTGAAGGCCTGAAGAAGCTCAAGCCCGCGCCGCTGGGTGTGCCTGAAGACGCAGCGCTGATCCAACAGGCCAACTACGAAGAGCATCTGGCGCTGCTGGGCGAGTGCGACTTGATCATCGAGGCCATCGCCGAGCGCATGGACTGGAAGCTGGCGCTGTACGAGAAGATCGCCCCGGCGTTGAATGCCCACGCGATCATCGCCAGCAACACATCGGGCCTGTCAATCACGACGCTGAGCGCGGCGCTGCCGGAATCGATCAAGCCGCGCTTCTGCGGCATCCACTTCTTCAACCCGCCGCGCTACATGGCGCTGGTGGAGTTGATCAACACGCCCACCACGCTGCCCGAGGTGCTGGACCAGCTGGAGGCCTTTGTCACCAGCAGCCTGGGCAAGAGCGTGGTGCGCGCGAAAGACACGCCCAACTTCATCGCCAACCGTGTGGGCATCGCAGGCATGCTGGCGACGATCAAGGAAGCCGAGAACTTTGGCTTGAGCTACGACGTGGTCGATGACCTCACCGGAAAGAAGATGGGCCGCGCCAGCAGCGGCACCTTCCGCACGGCCGACGTGGTGGGGCTGGACACCATGGCGCACGTCATCAGGACGCTGCAGGACAACCTTTCCGATGACCCGTTCTTTGCCAGTTATGCCACGCCACCGGTGCTGGCCAAGCTGATCGAGCAGGGCGCGCTGGGCCAGAAGACGGGGGCCGGGTTCTACAAGAAAGTGGGCAAGGAGATCTTGCGCCTGGACCCGGCCACGGCGCAGTACGTGGCGGGCGCCGGCAAGGCCGACGCAATAGTCGACCGGATGCTGAAGAAGCCTGCCGCCGAGCGGCTGAAACTGCTGCGCGAGAGCAGCAACCCGCAAGCGCGATTCTTGTGGGCCATCCTGCGCGACAACTTCCACTATGCCGCCGTGCACCTGGAAGACGTGGCCGACAACGCGCGCGACATCGACTTTGCGATGCGCTGGGGTTTTGGTCTCAAGCAAGGTCCCTTCGAGCTGTGGCAGGAAGCTGGCTGGCAGCAAGTGGCGGGCTGGGTCAAGGAAGACATCGACGCGGGCAAGGCGCTGTCGACGGCGCCGCTGCCGGAATGGGTGTTCGATGGGCGCACGGGTGTCCATACGGCAGAGGGCTCCTGGAGCCCGTCGCGCAAGGCCTACGTGCCGCGCAGCGTTCTGCCGGTATACGCGCGCCAGCACTTTCCGGAAAGTGTGCTGGGCGCCGGCGCCGCCGCACCGCTGAAGAGCGGCACTGAGGTCTTCAAGAACGACGAAGTGCGGGTCTGGACGCTGGACGGCGAAGTGCTGATCGCCAGCATCACTGCCAAGCTGCACCTCATCAGCGGCACGGTCACTGAAGGGCTGCTGAAGGCGGTGGAGATCGCCGAACAAGGCTACAAGGGTCTCGTGATCTGGTCGCCTGACGATGTGTTCTCAGCCGGCGCCAATCTTGAATCGCTGATGCCGGTGTTCATGAAACTCGGCGCCAAAGGCATCGCGCCCGAAGAGAAGAAGCTGCAGGACATGATGCTGCGGCTGCGTTATGCGCAGGTGCCGGTGGTGGCTGCGATGCGCGGCATTGCGCTGGGTGGCGGCTGCGAGATCGCGGTGCATTGCGCGCGGCGCGTGGCGACGATGGAAACGTATGTCGGCCTCGTGGAAGTGGGCGTGGGCCTGATTCCTGGCGGTGGTGGCCTGGCCTACGTCGCGCGCCGCGCGGCCGAGATGGCCAGTGCGGCAAACGCAAACGCCGACATCATGAAGTTTTCGACTGATGGCTTCACGAATGCCGCCATGGCCAAAGTCGGCACGAGTGCGATCGAATCGCGCAGGCTCGGCTACTTGCTGTGGAGCGACATCATCGTGCCGCACAAGGACGAGTTGCTCTTCGTCGCCAGCGCGCAGGCCAGGGCGATGTTTGATAGCGGCTACCGGCCGCCAACACGCGCGCCTTTCCCGGTGGCGGGCCGCAGTGCCATCGCCACCATCAAGGGCCAACTCGCCAACATGCGCGACGGCGGCTTCATCAGCGCGCACGACTTCCACATCAGCACGCTAATTGCCGAAGTGGTGTGTGGTGGGGACGTCGATGCCGGTTCGATGGTCACCGAGGAGTACCTGATGGCGATGGAGCGCGAACGCTTCTGTGCCCTGCTGGAACACCCCAAGTCCCAGGAGCGAATCATGGGCATGCTCCAGACCGGCAAGCCCGTTCGGAATTGACGGCAACTGAACGCCA
>JAYSYB010000196.1:0-1945 GCA_043716775.1 Rubrivivax sp. | reverse complement strand
GCGCCAGCGAGCGGCCTTCTTCAAAAAAGCTCTTCAGCCCCAGCCGGTACAGCGACAGCTTTTCGGGCTGCACCTGCGGCAGCAACTCGCCCACTTCGCGGGTAGCCAGGCTGCTGGGGAGGTATTCCTTGACTGCCACCTGGGCACCATCGGCTCCGACTGCCAGATACACCACCCCAAACCCGCCCGATGAGAGCCGCCGAACGATGTTGTAGCCCCCGATAACGGTGCCGGGCGGAAGCGTAGCCGGTTTGTTTTTGGACATAAATAGGGCGAGGGGGAACTAAAGGCAGTTTCAATATCTGTTTGGCATCTAATGCGCCAGCCAGTGGCTTTTAGATCAGAGGCGAAACAAGTCGTCGGTTATTCTCAGGCCATTGCAACAATATGTACCCTCTCAATGCCAGTTTACAGTATGACCGGCTATGCCAGTGCCCAGCACAGCAGCGCCAACGCCCCCTCCGAAACCGAATCCAAAAGCACAGCTACGCGCCGCCTTGGAATTGAAATTCGCTCCGTCAACAGCCGCTTTCTGGATCTGAGTTTTCGCCTGCCCGACGAACTGCGCAGCCATGAACCTGCGTTGCGTGAACGCGTTATGGCGCAGCTCAAGCGTGGCAAGGTGGAAGTACGCGCCGCCATTGAAACCACCACCTCTGGCAGCCTGGCCGCGCCTTCGCCGCAATTGCTGCAACGCGTCAATTCGCTGCAAGACTCCGTTAAAGCCTGGTTACCCCAGGCCGCTCCACTCAGCGTAGCGGACATCCTGCGCATGGCCGCCAATGAACAAACCCCCACCAACGACTGGGCTGACGATGTACTGCCACTGACCGACACGGTGCTGAAATCCCTCGTCGCTGCCCGCCAGCGCGAAGGTGACCGTCTGACGACCATGCTGGTCGGACACCTGAAACAGTTGCGTGCCTTGGCCGAAAAAGCCTTGCCACTGGTGCCCCAGTTGGTGGAACAGCAGCGCCAGCGCTTCATTGAGCGCTGGAAAGAGGCCATGGCCCTGGCCGAAGGCGCCACCCTGCCCGAAGCCGCCCAGGACCGCGCATTGACCGAAGCCACCGCCTTTGCCATTCGCATCGACGTGGCCGAAGAGCTGACCCGCCTGCATTCGCACCTGGACGAGATGGAACGCATTCTGAAAAAGGGCGGCGAAGTCGGCAAGCGGCTGGACTTTTTGATCCAGGAATTGCACCGCGAAGCCAACACCATGGGCTCCAAATCGGCGGCACTGGAGCTGACGCGTATTTCGGTGGATATGAAGGTGCTAATTGAGCAGATGCGCGAACAGGTGCAAAACGTAGAGTAAACGGCGTTTGCTATTAAATAAATAGCTGCTAGCGCTCACCGCATGTGCGCTAGCAGCCCATTTTCTTTAAGAAATTCGCACCGGAATGCCGCGCTCGGCCATGCGCGCCTTGGCCTGGCCCACGGTGTATTCGCCGTAATGGAAGATGCTGGCGGCCAGCACCGCGTCGGCACCGCCCAGACTCACGCCGTCGGCCAAGTGGTCCAGGTTGCCGACCCCGCCAGAGGCGATCACCGGCACGCTGATGGCATCGGCCACGGCCCGGGTCAGGGCCAGATCAAAGCCCGACTTGGTGCCGTCGCGGTCCATGCTGGTCAACAGAATTTCGCCCGCGCCACGCCGCGCCATCTCGGTGGCCCACAGCACCGCATCCAGGCCGGTGTTTTTGCGTCCGCCGTGGCTATACACGTCCCAGCCGGGGCCGCGCGTGGCGGCGTCTTCGACGTTGCGGCGCTTGGCATCGATGGCGACCACGATGGCCTGCGCGCCGTACTTGGCCGATGCAGCCTCGATCACCTCGGGGTTGCTGATGGCCGCCGAGTTGAAGCTGACCTTGTCGGCACCCGAATTCAGCAAACGCCGCACGTCTTCCACGGTACGCACGCCACCGCCCACGGTCAGCGGGAT
>JAYSYB010000195.1:0-6121 GCA_043716775.1 Rubrivivax sp. | reverse complement strand
CCACCGATGTGGCGGCGCGCGGCCTGGATATCGCGCAGCTGGAGATGGTCATCAATGTCGATGTCGCCGGACGCCGAGGTGCACATCCACCGCATCGGCCGCACCGGCCGCGTCGACGCTGAGGGCTGGGCCATCAGCCTGGCCAGCATGGACGAGATGGGTTCGGTCGGCAAGATCGAGCAGCTGCAAAAAACCGTGTCCGAATGGCACAAGCTGGAAGAGTTGACGCCGGCCAGCCAGGAGCCGTTGCGCCCGCCCATGGCGACGCTGCAGATCGTCGGCGGCCGCAAGGAAAAAATCCGCGCCGGCGACGTGCTGGGCGCGCTGACCAAGGACATGGGCTTTGCCGGCGCGCAAATCGGCAAGATCAGCATCAACGAGTTCTCCACCTACGTGGCGGTGGACCGCCAAGTGGCGCAGCAGGTGCTGCGCAAGCTCTCGGTCGGCAGGGTCAAGGGCAAGAGCGTGCGGGTGCGGTTGCTTGAAGGTTCAGTCGAAAGTTCAGCCGAAACTTGAGGCGCTTCAGGCGGGCTGCGCCAGGCCTGCATCCACCCACGCGCCCGCACTGCGGGCGTTGAGCTTGAAGCCCGCTGCGACGCGATAACGCGCCAGTTCCTGGCCTTCGGAATCGTGCGCAGACAGCCAGGCGTGCGGGTCGTCTTCGTCAGCCACCACGTCCAGTTTGACCAGCAGCCGGCCACGCTCTGCATCGACCCATTCGGTCTTGTGGTGCAGCGCCTGCAGATGCTGTTCGTGCCGGCGCACTACTTCAGTGGCGGTCTTCACCAGCGTGTTGAAGGCGTTCGTGTCCAGCGGCTTCGGGTTCTTCTTGTCGCGGCCCATGGTCCATGGGCCCACCAAAGCGGGCTCGGGCTGGCCGTCGAGGACCATCTCCACTGCCCAACCTTCGTCGTCATTATTCTTGATGACCCGCGCTGTCCAGCCGTTGTCGCGCCACAGGCGGGGCTCTTTGACGGCATCTGCCGAGTCGTTCGCATTCAGCTTCATGCCGCGATTGTCGCCGCTCAACCACAGGATCCTGGGCGCCATCGGCAGGACACAGATACCGCCGGCGCCCAGATCGGCAGTGCCGGTATCGACGGTTTCCCGGCGTTCGTGCTGCAGTCACTGGACGGCACACGCCCGCAGGGCGCCGGCGGTCAGCCGGCCTGGTTCAGCGCTGCGGCAGCGTGCCGCAGCGTCCGTTTTCACTTCGGCTTGCGGACGTTCGAAAACCAGCTGTCGCTGGCCGACCGCTGCCACGAGGCGAGTTGCTTTTCAGCTTCTTCCTTGGCCACGCCGTAGCGCTTTTCAATCAGGCCGGCGAGCTGGTCGCGCCGGCCGGCAACGACGTCCAGGTCGTCATCGGTCAGCTTGCCCCATTGCTCCTTGGCCTTGCCGACGGCCTGTTTCCAGTTGCCTTCGATCTGTTCCCAATTCATGGCGGTATCCTTTCAGCGTTGGCGCGTGTCCAGCGTCAATCAAGGACGAACAGCAATTTCGTTCTTGACCTGCTTCACGCCATTGACCTTCCAGGTCAGCGACTCGGCGGTGGTCTTCTCGGCGCTGCTTTTGGCAAAGCCCGACAGCATCACGGTGCCGTTCAGCGTTTCGACGCTGATCGAGGCCGCGTCCACAAGCTTGTTGTCGATGAAGCGGGCCTTGACGGCGGTGGTGATGGCGGTGTCATCGACATACGCACCCACCGATTCCTGGCCCCGCGTGACGGCACAGCCCGATGCGGTGACGAGCACGATGGAAGCCAGTGCGGCGGCAAAGGTGAAGCGGGTGATGAAGCGCTTGGTCATGGTCTAACTCCGGTCTTGGTGGTTGAAGAGGCTGGGCGGTCAGAGCCTGGTTCCGGCGCGGTGCCGCGTGTTCTTTGCGGTGGCACTGGGGCCTTGGCGACCCATGACCATGACTTTAGGAATGCGGCGCCGCCGGCCTCGTCGGTGTGCAGGCCCGAAGGCTGTAGGACAGCGCCTTGTTGCCCGGTTGTGTGGGTCAGCGCACGGACCGGCAGCGGCGTCTGCGCCACCGTGCGGTAACTGTCACATGCACGGCAGCGCAGGTCGCATCGCCTGGACACCGTGCAGTGGCCCAACCGCCGCGAAAGGCCCTGCCGATGAATACCACTCCACATTTCCGCTGGCTGAACCCTGGCACCGCGTTGCTTGCCGCCACCGTGCTGGTTTTGGGCGGCTGCGCCAGCGCCCCTGTGCCCACCGAACAGCTTGCGGTAACCACCGCCGCCGTGGCGCAAGCCGTCAGTGCGGGAGGCCAGGAACTGGCGCCTGCCGAGATGGGTGCAGCACGCGACAAGTTGGTGCGCGCCCACTTGGCCGTGGCCGCCAAAGACAACGAACAGGCTCTGAGGCTGGCCCAACAAGCTCAGCTTGATGCCCAACTGGCGGCAAGCAAGGCCGAAGCCGTAAAAGCCCGCAAGGCCCAGTCCGAGCTGGACGAAGCTGCCCGCGTGCTGCGCGAAGAAATGGCCCGCAAGAAGCCTTGAATCCCAAGCCCAGCAAGCCGTAGCAAGCCGCAGCAAGCCCCACTCGACTCTTGAAAGACAACCATGAACCGCTCCGTCCGTTCCAATCGCTACGCCTCCGCGCTCACGCCCGCCGTGACGCCACCCAGCAAGCCTGTAGGCACCATGATTCCGCGCAGCCTGCTGGTGCTGGCCGCTGCGACGGCACTCATCACCCTGGCCGCCCTGGGCGCCTGCAGCACCGTGCCGCGTGACAACGCGCGTTTGGACGAAGCGCGCAGCAGCCTGCGCGTGGCCATGGCCAACCCGCAGTCCAGCAGCCTGGCTGGCGGTGAGGTCAAGCAAGCCAGTGACGCGCTGGCCGTGGCCGAAGCAGAGCAGATGCGGGGTGCGGATAAGGCGACCGTGGACCACCTCTCGTACCTGGCGCTGCAACGCAGCGCCATCGTGCAGGAGTCCGCCAACCGCAAGTCTGCGGAACTGGCGGTAACGGAGGCCAACGCGGCGCGCGACAAGCTGCGCCTTGAAGCCCGCACCCAGGAGGCCAACACGGCGCAGCAGCAGGCCGCAGTGGCGCAGAGCAATGCGCAGGCCTCGCAAGCCGACGCCGAAGCAGCACAACGCGCAGCGCGTGATGCACAGCGTGGCACCGTGGCCGCGCAGCAGCAATCTGCCTTGTCGCAACAGCAGGCAATGGACGCTGAAAGCCGCGCCACCGCGCTGCGCGCCGAACTGGCTGCGCAGTCGGCAGCCCTGGCTGCGCTGGACGCCAAGAAAACCGAACGCGGCATGGTCATCACCATGGGCGACGTGCTCTTTGACAGCGGCCGTGCAGAACTCAAGAGCGGTGGCGTGCGCAACGTGGAAAAGCTCTCTGGCTTCCTCAAGACCTACCCGCAGCGCAAGGTGCTGATCGAGGGCTACACCGACAGCGTCGGTGGCGACGAGTTGAACCAGACGCTGTCCAGCCGCCGGGCCGACGCCGTGCGTGCTGCGCTGCTGAGCCAGGGCGTGGGCGGTGAACGTCTGGCCACCAGGGGCTACGGTGAGTCGTTCCCGGTGGCCGGCAATGACAGTGCATCGGGCCGCCAGATGAACCGGCGCGTGGAGATCGTGCTGTCGGACGAAACGGGCGTCATCAAGCCGCGCTGAAGTGTTTGCCGTGGTGGGTCAGCCCCGGCGCGGCGTCGCGCGGGGCTGCAGCCTGCGGCGGGTTTGTCCTACAGCCCCACCGCAGCCACGCCGACACACATCGCAGGGCCCACGCGGCACAGTGAAGACACCGAAATTGCAGGAGTGTCTTCATGTCCCACCCAACGCTTCGCGGCGTGCGACCACAGAATTTGTGGCTGGTTGTAGTTGCCTGCATTGCACCGTTTGCGGCAGCTGCAGCAACCGCATCAGGGTCCGCCAGTGACCGGGCCGACCGCCGAGCCATTTTTGAGCGTGACCGTGCTGCCTGCGAAGCGGGCCAGTCCACGCAGGAACGCGCGCTGTGCCTGCACGACGTGACGGTGGCCTACCGCATGCCGCACACCAACAAGCCCTATGGCCTGGATGCCGCCGCTTATCAGCGCAACCAGGCGCTGCGTTGCGGCCCGCTGAAGGACAAGGACCTGGAAGCCTGCCTTGCCCGCATGCGCGGCGCCGGCACCACCCGTGGCGGCGTTGAAACCGGGGGCATGCTGCGTGAGCTGACCACCATCGAGGTCGGCACGGTAGACGCCGACACCAAACTTGCTCCCAAGCCCTCCGACAAGCCCTGAGTGATGCAAACCAGCAGCAGCCCTTGGCAGGCATCGACGCCACGCCGCCCGCTTGTTTCGGTGAAGTCACCGGTGCAGCCCGTCGCACATGTCCCGCAGGCGCGGCGCGCGCGGCCTCTCGCGACCCAGAAAGCTGAGAGCACGATGCCAACCCCGCCGCGTCAAAATCAGCTGCTGCGCGCACTGCCACACGCTGATTGGCAGCGTTGGCAGCCGCTGCTGGAGTGGGTGGACATGCCGTTGGGCCAGGTGCTGTGCGAATCAGGCCATCAACACAGCCATGTCTACTTTCCCACCACGGCCATCGTCTCCTTGCACTACCTGCTGGAAAACGGCTCGACCGCCGAGTTTGCGGTGGTTGGCGCCGAAGGCGTGGTCGGGGTTTCTCTGTTCATGGGCGGTGGCTCCACGCCCAGCCGGGCGGTGGTGCAAAGTGCCGGCCAGGGCTGGCGGCTGCGGGCTTCTGTCATCCAGGACGAATTTGAACGGTCCAAAGCCGTGCTGCACCTGCTGCTGCGCTACACGCAGGCCCTGATTACGCAAATGGCACAGAAGGCGGTGTGCAACCGCCACCATTCTCTGGACCAGCAGCTGTGCCGCTTTCTGTTGCTGACCCTGGACCGGCTGCAAGGAAATGAGCTGCTGCTCACGCAGGAGCTCATCGCCAACATGCTGGGCGTGCGCCGAGAAGGCGTCACCGAGGCCGCACTGAAGCTGCAGCAACAGGGTGTGATGCGGTATGCCCGCGGCCGCATCACGGTGTTGAACCGGCACGCCCTGGAACAACGCAGTTGCGAGTGTTATGCCGTCGTCAAACAGGAGTACAAGAGACTGCTGCCGGACGCGCTGTTTGCCTGAAGCCGCGTTGGTGGGTGGATTGGATCAGGGCCTCGATTTCTGTGTTGCACACCGTGCACACTCAGGCCTTGCAAGTGTCTAGACTTCCGGGGGGAGTTTCACCATCAACAAGTCAGCATCAAACCCCGCAGTTCAGCACGTCCGGCCCGCCTCCCAAACCGAAGCGAAACGCCCCATGCCCGCGCCTTCCGACCCGCGCCTCAACTGGCTTCTGCGTGCACTGCCGGCACCGGAATGGCAGCGCTGGCAACCGCAGCTGGAATGGGTGGACCTGGAACTGGGCCAGGTTCTGTACGAATCGGGCCGGCAGTTAAGCCACGTCTATTTCCCCACCAGCAGCATTGTGTCGCTGCTGTATGTGATGCAAAACGGTGCCTCGGCCGAGATTGCAGTGGTGGGCTTTGAAGGCCTCGTTGGCATATCGCTATTCATGGGTGGTGGCAGCACGCCCAGCCGGGCCGTGGTGCAAAGCGCCGGGCGCGGCTGCCGGGTACCGGCTGCCTTTGTGCAGCAGGAATTCAACAGTTCCCCCCCGGTGATGCACCTGCTGCTGCGCTACACACAGGCGCTGATCACGCAGATGTCACAAACCGCTGTCTGCAACCGCCACCACTCACTTGACCAGCAACTGTGCCGCTGGCTGTTGCTGAGCCTGGACCGGCTGCCGGGTCATGAACTGTTGATGACGCAGGAGCTGATCGCCAACATGCTGGGCGTGCGCCGCGAAGGCGTGACCGAAGCCGCGCTCAAGCTACAGCAGGCTGGCCTGATTAGCTACGCGCGCGGGCGTGTCCAGGTGCTGGACCGCCCGGCGCTGGAAAAGCGCACCTGCGAGTGCTACGCGGTCGTCAAGCGCGAATACGACCGGCTGCTGCCGGACACCCTGGCCGTCTGACCCCGCGCATTCGGTCCGGCCCACGGTGCCGCACTGCGTGCATCTTTATTGTTATGTCGTCTGACCGACAGTCACGCTGGGCACTCTGCCTCATGCTGCCAATGCACACCG
>JAYSYB010000194.1:0-6160 GCA_043716775.1 Rubrivivax sp. | reverse complement strand
CCCGCGCCCGAAACAGCCACGCGAACGTCCCCGATGTTCTTGCCCACCAGTTCCAGGCCGTTGAGCAGGGCCGCCGACGAGATGATCGCCGTGCCGTGCTGATCGTCGTGGAAGACCGGGATGTTCATGCGCTCGCGCAGCTTCTTTTCAATGTAGAAGCACTCGGGCGCCTTGATGTCTTCCAGGTTCACGCCACCCAGCGTGGGTTCCAGCGCGGCGATGATGTCGATGAGCTTGTCAGGGTCGCGTTCGGCCAGTTCGATGTCGAAGACATCGATGCCGGCAAATTTCTTGAAGAGGCAGCCCTTGCCTTCCATCACCGGCTTGGCTGCAAGCGGGCCGATGTCACCGAGGCCCAGCACCGCCGTGCCATTGGTCACCACGCCCACCAGGTTGGCGCGGCTGGTGTAGTCGGCCGCCAGCGTGGGGTCTTCTTCGATCGCCAGGCAGGCGTACGCCACACCGGGCGAATACGCCAGCGACAGGTCGCGCTGGTTGCTCAACGGTTTGGTGGGGGTGACGGCGATCTTGCCGCGCGTCGGGCTGCGGTGGTATTCCAGCGCGGCTTCGCGCAGCTGGCTCTCAGCGTCGGACAGTTTCTTGACCACGGCGAGTCTCCGGTTTTTTGTTGATCGCGTTGTAGCGTAGCGCGGACCCCAACCGGAGGGCAGCGGGATCAACCCGCTGCGGTCGCTTCAGCTCTGTGCCCGGCGCGCCAATATCTCAAAGGCCGGGAGCAGCTTGCCTTCCAGCACTTCCAGAAAGGCGCCACCGCCCGTGCTGATGTAGCCGATGTCGCGCTCAATGCCGTACTTGGCTATTGCCGCCAGCGTGTCGCCACCACCGGCAATGCTGAAGGCGGGGCTGGCGGCGATGGCGCGGGCGATTGTTTCGGTGCCGTGCGAGAAGGCCTCGAACTCGAAGACACCCACGGGGCCATTCCATACCACGGTGCCGGCGGCCATGATCTGCCTGGCCAGCAGGGCTGCAGTCTGCGGACCGATGTCCAGGATCAGGTCGTCGGCCGCCACGTCGGTGGCCGCCTTGATGGTGGCTGGCGCGTCGGCCTTGAAGGCCTTGGCGACCACCACGTCGACGGGAATCGGCACCTCGGCGCCACGCGCTTTCATTGCGGTCATGACGGCCCGGGCCTGGTCCAGCAGGTCGGTTTCGGCCAGGCTTTTGCCAATAGGCAGGCCGGCCGCCAGCATGAAGGTGTTGGCGATGCCGCCGCCGACGATGAGGCCGTCCACCTTGTGCGCCAGCGCCTGCAGGATCGTCAGCTTGGTGCTGACCTTGCTGCCCGCCACGATGGCCAGCAGCGGCCGTTTGGGCGCCGCCAAGGCGCGCGTGGTGGCGTCGATCTCGGCCGCCAGCAGCGGGCCGGCGCAGGCGATCTTGGCGTACTGCGCGATGCCGTAGGTGCTGGCCTCGGCGCGGTGCGCGGTGCCGAAGGCGTCGTGGACAAAGATGTCGCACAGCGCGGCCATTTTTCGCGACAAGGCCTCGTCGTTTTTCTTCTCGCCCTTGTTGAGGCGGCAGTTTTCCAGCAGCACCACTTCGCCAGGGTTCACGCTGACGCCATCAACCCAGTTGGACACCAGCTTCACCTCGCGGCCCAGCAGTTCAGACAGCCGCACCGCCACCGGGGCCAGCGAATCCTCAGGCTTGAATTCGCCTTCGGTGGGACGGCCCAGGTGCGACGTGACCATCACCGCCGCACCCGCGTCCAGCGCCATGCGGATGCAGGGCACGCTGGCACGCACGCGGGTGTCTTCGGTGATGCGGCCGCGGCCTTCTGGTGAATGGTCCTGCGGCACGTTCAAGTCGGCGCGGATGAAGACACGTTGGCCCTTGACGCGGCCTTGGGCGATCAGATCCGACAGGCGCAGGACGTTCATGGGTTTTATTCGTGAAAGTTGGACTCAAGCGGAATTCTAGGAGGCCTACCAACCCAGCCCCAGGCGCAGCGGCAGCAGCACCGCCATGCCGGCGACGATGGTGCCCAGGATGTCGCGCCGCCACCAGAAGTACGCTGCCCCGGCCATTGCCCCGAACACCCGTGCGTCTTGCCAGGTGCCGATGAGTTGCCCCTGCGTCAGCACGATCTCTGGCAGCACCACTGCCGCCAGTGCGGCCAAAGGGGCGTAGCGCAGGCCTTGGCGCAGCCAGTCGGGAATCGGGATCTCGCGGTCGGTGAGGAAAAAGAAGCCGCGCGTGACCACGGTCAACACCGCCAGGCCGATGATGGCGATGACGCCTTCGGTGTTGCCCATGAAGTTGCCCATGACGTTGTCGATTGCAAGGGACGTCATGTGCGGTCGTCCACTGGCTTTGTGGCGCGTGCGGCACTGTGGTCCAACAGCAAGCCGATGGCCACCGCTGCCGCAATCGCGACCACGATATTCAGCTTCAGCGGCAGCGCATACGCTGCCACCGCCGCACACCCGGCCACTGCGCCCGCCACTCCGGTGGCACGGTTGTCCAGCAGCGACAGCGCCAGGCCCAAGAGCGCCAGCGTGCCCGCAAAGCCGATGCCCCAATGCACCGGGATCGAATCCGCCAGCACGATGCCCAGCAGCGACGGCACCTGCCAGGCCAGCCAGTTGGTGCTGGCGCCGCCCCAGAAGTACGGCAGCTGCTCGGGCGCGGGGGTGGGGTCTGGAAAGCGCCGCATGAACATCACGTAGTTCAAGTCGGCCGTCAAATACGCCAGCCGCAGCCGCGCGCCCAGCGGGTAGCCCATCAGGTAGGGCCGCCATTGCGCACTGAAGATGACGAAGCGCAGGTTGACGCACAGCGCCGTCGCCCACACCACCCACACCGGTGCGCCGGTGCTCAAGAGCGGCAGCACCGCCAGCTGTGCACTGCCGGCAAAGACCACCAGCGACATGAAGACCATCAGCGGCAGCGGCAGGCCGCTCTTGCCCATCGTCACGCCGGTGATCAAGGCCCAGGCGGCAATGCCGATGGCGGTGCCGACCATCTCGCGCCGGCCGCGGGCAAATTCAGGGTGGCGCCAGATGGGGACTGCGGGTGCGCTGTGCATCGGCCGATTGTGCCGACGGCCACTGCACCCGCAGGCCCAGCGGTCGAACCGCCGAACCGCCGAACGGCCAATCAACCGGTTTGCCGGTTTGCCGGTTGGCTACCGCTTGTTGACGCTGCCGCTGCCGGCAACCTTGCTCTTCACGGTGGCGTTGCCGCTGTAGCTGACGTTGCCGCTGCCGGCAATCCGCACCTCCAGCGTCTTGTTGGCATTGACGGCGGCGTCGCCGCTGCCGGCGATGCTGACCGTCACGTCGTCAGATTTCAGGTCCGCCAGACGCACGTCGCCACTGCCGGCGATGCTGATGCTGAGCTTGGTGGCCGAGCCATTGGCCGCCACGTCGCCACTGCCGGAAATGTTGATGCCGAAATCGGCTGTGTTCAGGCTGTGCAGCTTGGCGTCGCCCGACCCCGACAACGACAGCTTCAAAGCCGGCGTGTTGAAGGGCTCTACGCGGATGTCGCCCGAGCCCGATGCGGACAGCGCCGACAGCGTGGGCAGCGCCACCGTGATCAGCACCTTGGACCGCGTGTAGAGGCTCTGGCCCTTCTTCCACCGCACCACGAGCGTGGCGCCCTGGGCCGTGGATTCGACCACCGTTTCCAGCAGCGGCAGCAGGTTGTCGTCGGCTTCCACCAGGACACTTTGCGCGGCACCCTGGCGCACCACCAGGTCCACTGAGCCGTTCAACGCCACGGCCTGGAAGTCGGCCAGGCTGCGGCTTTCGGTGCTGACCTTGCCTGAGCCGCTGACCGGCGCGGCTTGCGCGGCCAGTGGCAAGGTCAGCGGCAGGGCCGCCAGGCAGGCGATGGTGACGAATGCAGGCGCCAGCCAGCGCGCAACGGCGGGGTGGATCGAGGGGTTCATGGGCGCTCCGGGTCGCTTGAGGAAGGCTCGACTGTGCCGCAGCTGACCGCGCCGTTGACAGGCCCGCGCGACACAGTGCGGCTGGCGCCGACGGGCTGCAAGCCGCCTTGCGCCGGGTGCTGCCAGCCCAGCAGGTCAGTGCTTCCTGGACACGCCTTTTGCCGGCTTTTTGGCGTCGGCCTCCGGCTCTTCGGCGGCCGCTTCGGCCACGGTGGTCGCGACGGGCTCGGGCGGCGGCGGCACGGCGTCAATCTTGTTCGCGGCCATGTACTCGCTCATCTCTTTCCAGCCCGTAAAAACCGCCGCCTTGTCAGCGCGTTTGTTCTGGGCATAACACTGCTCGACAGAGCGCGCCGAGTGCCGGCAGCCAGCACCGATGGCCTTGCCTTCGGCTTCGCGCCGGGCGGCGGTAACCGTGCTGGATTCAATGCCCAACTGGTCGCAGCCCGCCAGCCACAGCGGGGCGATGGTGAACAAGGCAAGGACAGCGTGACGCATGAGCGGGTTATCGGCTGCAGCAGCCGTCTACTTGAACGCCTTGCGCGGCTTGAGCGGATGCAGGGTCAAGCCGCTTGCACGGGGTGACGCAGAAGAAAGTCATGCGCGGCAATGCGCCGCCCGCCAGGCAGTTGCAGTTCCAGCAATTCCAGTGCGTCTTGTCCGCAAGCGACCACCAGCCGCCCGCCATCGGCCACCAGCACCTGGCCTGGCGTGCCACGGCCCACCACCACCCGCGCCCGCCACACCTTCACCGCCTGGCCCGAAAGCAGGGTGCTGCAGCCCGGGAAGGGGTCGAAAGCGCGGACCCGCCGTTCCAGCAGGGCGGCAGGCTGCTGCCAGTCGATGAGGCCTTCTGCCTTGTCGATCTTGTGGGCGTAAGTGATGCCCGTGGCGGGCTGCTTCTGCGGCAGCAGGGCGCCCTGCTTTGCCAGGTCGAGCGACTGCACGACCAGACGCGCGCCCAGCGCCGCCAGGCGGTCATGCAGCGTGGCGGTGGTGTCGCTTGGGCCGATGTCCACGGCTCCAGTCAGCAGCATGTCGCCCGTGTCCAGCCCCGCATCCATCTGCATGATGGTGATGCCGGTCTGCGTGTCGCCGGCCTCAAGGGCGCGGTGGATCGGTGCCGCGCCGCGCCAGCGCGGCAACAGCGAACCGTGAATGTTCAGGCAACCCAGGCGCGGCAGCGACAGCGTCCAGGCCGGCAGGATCAAGCCGTAGGCGGCCACCACCATCACATCCGGCGCGGCTTGCAGCAGCGCGGTCTGGGCGGCCGCCGCGTCTTCGGGAAACTTGCCGTCCAGGCGCAGACTGCGCGGCTGCGCTAGCGGCAAGCCGTGTCCCAGAGCGAATTGCTTCACCGGCGACGCCTGCAGCTTCATGCCGCGGCCTGCGGGTCGGTCGGGCTGGGTCAGCACGAGCACCAGTTCATGGCCCGCTGCGTGCAGCGCCTGCAGCGCAACGTGGGCAAATTCCGGCGTTCCCGCGAAGGCGACCCTCACGGCCGGGCTCGAATGTGCGCCACCCGATCAGCCGGTGCGCTCTTCTTCACGCGCCTTCTTCAGCATCCGGGTGCGGATGCGGTCGCGCTTGAGCGGGCTCAGATACTCGACGAACACCTTGCCCAGCAGGTGGTCCATCTCGTGCTGCACGCAGATGGCCGACAGCCCTTCGGTGTCGATCTCAAAGAGCTGGCCGTCGCGGCCCTGCGCACGCACGGTGACCCGGGCATGGCGCTCCACCCGGTCATAGACCTGCGGCACCGACAGGCAGCCTTCTTCGGCCAGTTGCAGCTCTTCACTGCGATGGGTGATTTCGGGGTTGATCAGCACCACCGGCTGGTCGTGCTGTTCAGAGGTGTCCATGACGATGACGCGCTCGTGCACGTCCACCTGCGTCGCCGCCAGACCCACGCCGTCGGCGGCGTACATGGTCTCAAACAAATCGTCCACCAGGCGGCGGATGCGCTCGTCGACCGCCGCCACCGGGCGGGCGACGGTGTGCAGGCGGGGGTCGGGATAGCGAAGGATGGTCAACTGGGCCATGGCAACGAAGGTCAGCAAGGTAGGGACGAAACAGCTCGCAACAGCTGTGGACCAGACGCAACGCGCGGCCCCGTGAAGGGGTCCACAGCAGGGCGCGGCGAGTCCTGGTTTGTTTGCGGCATCAAGGGTTTACGGGCAGAATCTGTGAAACCATATGAAGATTGTCACCGTCTTTCGTCCGTGCCAGAGATGGTCTGCATTT
>JAYSYB010000193.1:0-1969 GCA_043716775.1 Rubrivivax sp. | reverse complement strand
AGCGTGGTGCGCGTCTTCGGCGCGGCGCAGGCCCATCACGGCTATGTGTTTGCCAACGCGCGGGCCACGCGCATCAAGCTGCTGGTGCACGACGGCTTCGGGGTTTGGTGCGCGGCAAGGCGCTTGAATATCGGCGGCTTTGTCTGGCCGCGCGAGGCCGCGCTGCAGGGCGGGCCACTTGCGCTCACGTGTGAGCAGTTCAACGCGTTGGTGCTGGGCCTGCCGTGGCAGCGCCTGGAGCAAATGAGATCAATCGCGCGCTTGTGATTTGACGATGAAACACTCGATCAAATTGGGGTAAATACCGATGCTCGATGCGTTAAAAGCTTGCACAATAACTGCATGCTCGATGTGCATGCGGTAAAAAGTAAGGACCTTCACGCATTCAATCGCGCCGAGTTGGCCGAGGTGGCGGCGCAAATGCTGGCGCACATTGGCGAGCAAAGCAGACACATCAGCGAGCAGAGACTGCGCATCGACTCACAGGCCCAGGCCATCAAGTGGCGCGACGCCAAGATCGAGAGCATCACGTTTCAGCTCGCCCGGCTCAAGGCGTGGAAGTTCGGCGCCAGGACCGAGGCCATGAACGCCGAGCAGCGCAGCATCTTCGAGGAGACGCTGGCTGCTGACCAGGCCAGCCTGGAGACGCAACTCGCTCACCTGCAGCCCAGTTTCTGCGCCGAAGACGGGAAGAATCCAACCCAGCAGCCCCGCCGCCAGCCCAAGCGCGAAGCACTGCCGCCACATCTGCCGCGTGTCGATCAGCGCGTGGAGCCCGAGGATACGAACTGCCCAACGCCAGAATGCGGCCAACCCATGGTGCGCGTGGGCGAGGACATCAGCGAGCGGCTGGACATCGTGCCGGCGCAATTCTTCGTGCAGCGCCAGATCCGGGGCAAGTGGGTTTGCCGGTGCTGCCAGTTGATGGTGCAGGAGAGAGCGGCCCCCCAGGTCTTCGACAACGCGCGTCCAACGCCGGGCTTGCAAGCCCACACCGTGATCAGCCGCTTCGTCGATCATCTGCCGTACTACCGGCAAGAACAGATCAACGCGCGCTCGGGGGTGCACACGCCGCGCTCGACGCTGGCGGCGTGGAGTGGGCAGACTGGGGCGCAGCTGATGCCGCTGTATGAGGCGCATAGGGACTTTGTACTCGGCTCTGGCGTGGTTCACGCCGACGAGACGCCGATCGCGCTGCTCAATCCCGGCGCAGGCAAGACCACCAAGGCCTACATGTGGGCCTACGCGCGCGGAGCCTTCGAGGTGCAGCCCGGGGTGGTGTATGACTTCTGCGCCGGGCGCGGGGGCAAGTACCCGCACGAATTCCTCAAGGGCTGGACGGGCACCCTGGTCGTTGACGCCTACAGCGGCTACGAGGCCACGCTGTGCCTTGAGGGGCGCATGACCGCGAACTGTCTGGCCCACGCTAGACGCAAATTTGACGAGTTGTTCAAGGCCAACGCAAGCACCGTGGCCGCGCAGACGATCGGGCGCATCGCCGGTTCAGTACCGCATCGAGGCCGACGCCCGGGCACTGAGTTGCGAGCTGCGGCTGCGGATGCGCCAGGAACGATCCAAACCACTGTGGGAAGAACTGCATGCCTGGTTGCAGCTCGAACGCATGCGCGTGCCAGACGGCAGCGCAATTGCCAAGGCCATCGACTACAGCCTGAACCACTGGCAGGCGCTGTCGCGCTTCCTGAGCGACGGCGCCGTGCCGATCGACAACAACCACATCGAAAACCAGATGCGGCCCTTGGCGATCGGAAGACGCAATTGGCTTTTTGTTGGCAGCCAATTGGCCGGCGAGCGCGCCGCCGTGGTGATGAGCCTGCTGCAAAGTGCCAAGCTCAACGGACACAATCCCTGGGCCTACCTCAAGGATGTCCTGACAAGACTGCCCACGCAGCTCAACAGCCGAATCGAAGAGCTGCTGCCCCACCACTGGCACAACACCAGTTGATGCCAC
>JAYSYB010000192.1:0-6181 GCA_043716775.1 Rubrivivax sp. | reverse complement strand
CGAAGCCGGCCTGCGCCAGCGCTTCCACGAGCACTCCGTTGTGCAGCAAGCCTTGCCGGCGCTTGAAGACCAGGTGCGGCGTGGTCAGTTGGCCGCTTCAGTCGCCGCACGCCGGCTGCTGGACTTGATGGATTGAACGAGAAAAAACACCCCATGCAGGACATCATTGAACGCCTTGAACACAAACGCGCCGCAGCCCGCCAGGGTGGCGGCGTCAAGCGCATCGCCGCCCAACACGCCAAGGGCAAGCTCACCGCGCGCGAGCGGCTGGAGCTGCTGCTGGACGAAGGCACCTTCGAAGAGTGGGACATGTTTGTGGAGCACCGGTGCACCGACTTCGGCATGCAGGACAACAAGGTGCCTGGCGACGGCGTGGTCACCGGCTACGGCATGATCAACGGTCGCCTGGTCTTCGTCTACAGCCAGGACTTCACGGTCTTTGGCGGGGCGCTGAGCGAAGCCCACGCCGAGAAGATCTGCAAGGTGATGGACCAGGCCATGAAGGTGGGCGCGCCAGTGGTGGGCCTCAACGACAGCGGCGGCGCGCGGATTCAGGAAGGGGTTGCGTCACTGGGCGGTTATGCCGAAGTCTTCCAGCGCAACGTCATGGCCAGCGGCGTAATCCCGCAGATCAGCCTGATCATGGGGCCGTGTGCTGGCGGCGCGGTGTATTCGCCTGCGATGACCGACTTCATCTTCATGGTGAAAGACAGCAGCTACATGTTCGTCACCGGCCCCGAGGTGGTGAAGACAGTGACGCACGAAGAAGTGACAGCCGAAGAGTTGGGCGGTGCCAGCGCCCACACGACGAAGAGCGGTGTCGCCGACCTGGCCTTCGAGAACGATGTCGAAGCGCTGCTGATGCTTCGCCGCTTCTTCAACTACCTGCCGCTGAACAACCGCGACGGCGTGCCGGTGCGCCCGAGTGGTGACCCGCCGGAACGGTTGGACATGAGCCTGGACACGCTGGTCCCGGAAAACTCCAACAAGCCCTACGACATCAAGGAACTTATCTTGAAGACGGTGGACGACGGCGACTTCTTCGAACTGCAGCCCGAACACGCCAAGAACATCGTCATCGGAATGGCGCGCATGGCAGGGCGCACGGTGGGCATTGTGGCCAACAACCCGCAGGTGCTGGCCGGTTGCCTGGACATCAAGAGCAGCATCAAGGCTGCACGCTTCGTGCGCTTCTGCGACGCCTTCAGCATCCCCGTCATCACCTTCGTCGACGTGCCCGGCTTCATGCCCGGCACGGCGCAGGAATACGGCGGCATCATCAAGCACGGCGCCAAGCTGCTGTACGCCTATGCCGAGTGCACGGTGCCCAAGGTGACGGTGATCACGCGCAAGGCCTATGGCGGCGCCTACGACGTGATGGCGTCCAAACACCTGCGCGGCGACGTCAACTTCGCCTGGCCCCACGCCGAGATTGCGGTGATGGGGGCCAAGGGCGCGGTGGAGATCATCTTCCGCGAAGACAAGGGCGACCCAGCCAAGCTGGCGGCGCGCGAGGCCGAATACAAGGCGCGATTCGCCAACCCCTTCGTGGCCGGCGCACGCGGCTTCATCGACGACGTGATCCAGCCGCATGAAACGCGCAAGCGCATCTGCCGGTCATTGGCAATGTTGAAGGACAAGAAACTTGAGAACCCGTGGCGCAAGCACGGCAACATTCCGCTGTGAACGGACACACCATGTTCAAGAAGATCCTGATCGCCAACCGCGGGGAAATCGCCTGCCGCGTCATCAAGACCGCGCGCAAGATGGGCATTGCCACGGTGGCCGTGTACTCCGAAGCCGACAAGGATGCGCGCCATGTTGAACTGGCTGATGAATCCGTGTTGCTGGGCCCGGCCCCATCACGCGAGAGTTATCTGGCCGCCGACAAGATCATCGCGGCGTGCAAGTCCACGGGTGCCGAGGCCGTGCACCCGGGCTATGGCTTCCTGAGCGAGAACGAAGACTTCGCGCGCCGCGTGGAAGAAGCAGGCATCGTCTTCATCGGCCCCAAGCACGCCAGCATTGCCGCCATGGGCGACAAGATCGCGTCGAAGAAGCTGGCGAGCGCTGCGAACGTGAACACCATCCCGGGTTGGAACGAGGCCATCGGCTCGCCCGAGCAGGCGGTGCAGATTGCCAAGGACATTGGCTATCCCGTCATGATCAAGGCCAGCGCCGGTGGGGGCGGCAAGGGCCTGCGCGTGGCCTTCAACGACAAGGAGGCCTTTGAAGGCTTCAGCAGTTGCCGCAACGAAGCGAAGAACAGCTTCGGCGACGACCGCGTCTTCATCGAGAAGTTTGTTGAAAGCCCGCGCCACATCGAAATCCAGGTGCTGGGCGATGCACAAGGCCACGTCGTCTATCTGCACGAACGCGAATGCAGCATCCAGCGCCGGCACCAGAAGGTGATTGAAGAAGCGCCTTCGCCCTTCATCAGCGACAGCACCCGCAGGGCCATGGGTGAACAGGCGGTGGCGCTGGCCAGGGCTGTCAACTACCAGAGCGCAGGCACGGTGGAATTTGTGGTCGGCAAGGACCAGAGCTTCTACTTCCTGGAGATGAACACGCGGCTGCAGGTGGAACACCCGGTGACGGAATGCATCACCGGCCTGGACCTGGTGGAACTGATGATCCGCGTCGCGGCGGGTGAGCCGTTGCCCTTCACGCAAGACCAGATTCCGCGCCAGGGTTGGGCGATGGAATGCCGCATCAACGCCGAAGACCCGTTTCGCAACTTCCTGCCGTCCACCGGGCGGTTGGTGCGTTACGCACCACCGCCGCTGACGATGGAGGCTGCTTCCCCGATGCCCGCAAACGGCGGAGTGCGTGTAGACACCGGTGTCGTCGAAGGCGGCGACATCCCGATGCACTATGACTCGATGATCGCCAAGCTCATCGTGCACGGGCGCGACCGCGCCGACGCGATTGCCAAGATGCGCGACGCGCTCAACAGCTTCGTCATTCGGGGTGTCAGCAGCAGTATCCCGTTCCAGGCTGCTCTGCTGGCGCACCCGAAGTTCGCGGCTGGTGATTTCGACACTGGCTTCATCGCAGAACACTACGGCAAAGGCTTCTCTGCGGCCGACGTGCCGCATGACGACCCGCTCTTCCTGGTGGCCTTGGCCGCTTTCGTGCGGCGCAAGGCGCGTGAGCGTTCGGCGGGCATCACCGGTCAGCTGCCCGGCCACGGCGTGAAAGCGCTGCCGGACCTGGTGGTGGTGGTGCTGGGTGCGGGCGGTGCGCAACAGCACCACGCCGTGCGCATCGATAAATTTGAACCGGTGTCGGGCAACGCCGACGTGCTGATCGGCGAGCGCCATTTCGCCATTCAGAGCAGCACCCGGCTTGGCGAGGTGCTGATGGTGGGCACCTGCAACGGCATGCCCTTCACGGCGCAGGTAGAAGGCAGCGGCGTGAAAAACCCGTTGGGCATCCGCGTGTCGCACAACGGCAGCCAGATCGACACGCTGGTGTTGCTTCCGCGCGCGGCAGAGCTTTACAAGCTGATGCCGCACAAGGCGCCGCCGGACTTGAGCAGATTTCTGCTGTCGCCGATGCCGGGGCTGTTGGCGCAGGTGAATGTGCAACCCGGTCAGAAGGTGCTGGCGGGCGAGCGGCTGGCGGTGATTGAGGCGATGAAGATGGAGAACATCCTCACCGCCACGCAGGACGGCACTGTGAGTCAGGTGCTGGCCAAACAAGGCGAGAGCCTGACTGTGGACCAGCCGATCCTGAGCTTTGCCTGATGGATCGCATCCGGGTAGTCACCAAGGGCGATTACCCCGACGCGGTCATGGTCAGGACAGCACTGGGCACTACAGTCGCAGGTTGGCGCTGCGCCGGTTTGCAGTCCTGAGCCCGCGAAACATGATCCCCGCTGACATCATTCTGGAAACACGTGGCCTCACCAAGGAGTTCAAGGGCTTCGTGGCGGTTGATCGCGTGGACCTGCGCGTGCGCCGCGGCAGCATCCACGCACTGATCGGCCCGAATGGTGCGGGCAAGACCACCTGTTTCAACCTGCTGACCAAGTTCATTGCACCCACGGCCGGGACGATTCTGTTCAACGGCATCGACATCACGGGCGAAAAGCCAGCCCACATCGCGCGCCGCGGCATCATCCGGTCGTTCCAGATTTCGGCCGTTTTCCCGCACCTGAGCGTGCTGGAGAACGTGCGCGTGGCGCTGCAGCGCAAGCTCGGCACAGCCTTCCATTTCTGGCGTGCTGAAAGCAGCCTGCACCGGCTTGACAGCCGTGTGCATGAACTGCTGGCTGCGGTGGACCTGGAAAGTTACGCGCTGATCCCGGCGGTGGAACTGAGCTATGGCCGCAAGCGCGCCCTCGAGATCGCCACCACGCTGGCGATGGACCCCGAACTGATGCTGCTGGACGAGCCCACGCAAGGCATGGGCCTGGAGGACGTGGACCGCATTCGTCAGCTCATCAAGAAAGTGGCGGCCAACCGCACGGTGCTGATGGTCGAACACAACATGAGCGTGGTGGCGAGCATCGCCGACACCATCACTGTGCTGCAGCGCGGCGCCACGCTGGCTGAAGGCCCGTATGCCGAAGTCTCCAAGAACCCGGCCGTGGTTGAGGCCTACATGGGCAGCGCAGACGTCGAAATGAAGGGGCCACACTGACATGAAGCCCCCACGCTCACTGCGTTTGGTGCCCTCCGAGGGGGCGCTCGGTACCTTCGGAACGGCCGGGCGGTACTGAGATGACCACCATGCTCGAAGTGCGCGACCTGCACGCCTGGTATGGCGAATCGCACGTGCTTCACGGTGTGAATTTCGACGTGCAAGAGGGCGAGGTTGTCACGCTGCTGGGCCGCAACGGCGCCGGGCGCACGAGCACGCTGCGCGCCATCATGGGACTGACCGGCAGCCGCAAGGGGTCGATCAAAGTCCGCGACACGGAGGTGGTGGCGATGGCCACGCACCGCATCGCGCGCCTGGGCATCGGCTATTGCCCGGAAGAGCGCGGCATCTTCTCTAGCCTGTCGGCCCATGAGAACCTCTTGTTGCCGCCGCCGCTGGGGCCGGGTGGCATGAGCGTGGAGCAGATCCACACCATGTTCCCGAACCTGAAAGAGCGCGCCAACAGCCAAGGCACACGGCTGTCGGGCGGCGAGCAGCAGATGCTGGCGGTGGCGCGTATCCTGCGCACCGGCGCGCGCCTCTTGCTGCTGGACGAAATCTCCGAAGGTCTTGCCCCGGTGATCGTGCAGAAGCTCGCCCAAATGGTGCTGACGCTCCGCAAGCAGGGCTACACGGTGGTGATGGTGGAGCAGAACTTCCGCTTCGCTGCTCCCCTGGCCGACCGTTTCTTCGTCATGGAGCACGGCCGCATCCTGCAGGAATTTACACAGGCGCAACTGCCAGACCGCATCGAGCAGCTGCACGAGTATCTGGGCGTCTGACCGCGCCATCCGCTACCTTCTTTGCATCCCATCCCACTGATCCCACTGATCCCACGGAGATTCCCGACATGAAATTCAAGAAGATTGCTGCTGCTTGCACACTTGCCTGCACCGGCCTTTTTGGCGCTGCACTCTCCGTCCACGCCCAGATCTCGGGTGACGTGATCCGCATCGGCATCATCACCGACATGTCCGGCGTCTATGGCGACATCGACGGCATGGGCGGCGTCGAAGCCATCCGCATGGCGGTCGCCGACATGGGTGGCACCATCAACGGCAAGAAGATCGAGGTGCTGTACGCCGAGCACCAGAACAAGGCCGACGTGGCCGCGGCCAAGGCGCGCGAGTGGTTCGACACCCAGGGCGTGGACATGCTGATCGGCGGCACCAACTCGGGCACGGCGCTGGCCATGTCGAAGGTGGCGCTTGAGAAGAAGAAGCCCTTCCTTGTCGTAGGTGCCGCAACCTCCGCGCTGACCAACGACCAGTGCTCGCCTTACACCGTGCACTGGGCCTATGACACCACGGCGCTGGCCAAGGGCACGGGCAACGCGGTCGTCAAGGCCGGTGGCAAGACATGGTTTTTCCTCCAGGCCGACTACGCCTTTGGCGCCGCGCTGCAGGCTGACGTGTCGACGGTGGTCAAGGCCGCTGGCGGCACCGTCGTCGGCACCGTCAAGCACCCGCTGGCGGCCAGCGACTTCTCTTCTTTCCTGCTGCAGGCACAAAGCAGCAAGGCGCAGATCCTGGGC
>JAYSYB010000191.1:0-18674 GCA_043716775.1 Rubrivivax sp. | reverse complement strand
GCGGTCGAGGCTTGGCGTCTGCCTGGGCCGTCTCAAGGCCCGCCGCATCGCGGTCCATGTCGCGCACCGCGTCCACCCAGACGCCCGTGGCGTTGACGACGCAGCGCGCGCGCAGCGTGGGGGTGGCGCCGGTTTCGGCGTCGCGCACGCGCAGCCCGCGGAGTTGACCCTTTTCGTGGATGAGGCCCGTAGCCGCACAGTGGTTGACCAGCAGCGCGCCGCGCGCCGCCGCCGTGCGCGCCAGCAGCAGCGCCAGGCGCGCGTCGTCAAACTGGCCGTCCCAGTAGCGCACGCCGCCCTTCAGTTCACCATTCGGGCCGCGCGGCCGCACGCCAGGCAACAGTTCCAGCGTGCGCCGCTGGCTCAGCCATTCGGTGCCGCCCAGCCCTTGGCTGCCGGCCAGCGCGTCGTAGGCTTTCAGGCCGACGCCGTAGAAGCCGCGTTCCCACCAGTGGTAGGCCGGCATGACAAATGACAGGCGCTGCGCCACGTGCGGCGCGTTGGCCAGCATGGCGCCGCGTTCATGCAGGGCTTCGCGCACCAGGCCGATGTCGCCCTGCGCCAGGTAGCGCACACCGCCGTGCGCCAGCTTGGTGGCGCGCGAAGAGGTGCCTTTGGCGAAATCCTGCGCTTCCACCAGCACGACGCTGAAACCGCGCACCGCTGCGTCCAGCGCCACACCCAGGCCGACCGAACCGCCACCGATGACGGCCAGGTCCCAGTCGTGCGGCTCTTGCAGGCGGGCGAGCAACTGGTCGCGGGGCAGGGCTTGAGTCATGAATGGCGTTGCACGGTCAGCCGCGCGCAAAGTTCACCAGCAGGCCCGGTACATCAACGCGCGTGTGCAGCACGCAGCCGGCCAGCGGTTGCGCCGCCAGCTCCGCAGCGGGCCGCTTTTCACGCGCCGTGGTGATGTACAGCGTGCGCAGGTCGGGTCCGCCAAAACACGGCATCGTGGGGCAGCGCACCGGCAACATCAGTTCCTGCAGCACCCGGCCGTCGGGCGCAATGCGCAGCAGGCGCTGGCCTTCAAACATCGCGCACCAGTACGCGCCTTCGGCATCCACGGCCGCGCCGTCGGGGCGGCCCCCATAGAGCCCCAGGTCCTGGTCGGCCACCTTGGTTTCAAACTGCGCCAACACGCGGGGGTTCAAGAGCGTGCCGCCCTGCGGGTTGAAGTCATAGGCCATCACGCGGTGGCTCGGCGTGTCGGCCCAGTACAGCGTGTGACCATCGGGGCTGAAAGCCAGGCCGTTGCTGACGGTCACATCGCCGGCCATGCGTTGCAGCGTCTTGCCGTCCCAGCAATATAGGGCGGCGGCGGCCGATGTGCGCGGCTCGTAGATCGTGCCTACCCAGAGGCGCCCCTGCGGGTCGGCCTTGCCGTCGTTGAAACGCTCGTGTTTCGTCTCATACGGCGGCGGGCTCAGACGGTGGCGGTCGCCGCTTTGGGGGTCGAACCGGAAGAGGCCGTCGCGCATCGCCAGCAGCAGCCGGCCGTCGGGCAAAGGTGCCACGCAGCCGGGTTCGCTGTCGAAAGACCAGCTCTTGTGCGCCGTGCTGCCGGGGTGCCAGCGGTTGAGCTTCTTGCCCGGGATGTCGCACCAGTACAGCGCCGCTTCATCCGGGTGCCAGAACGGCGATTCGCCCAGCAAAGACGGTGGCAGCGGCAGCGCGCTGAACAACGTCATGCGGCGCTGACCTCCAGCTTCATCCAGGCGTCGAAGGTGCTGCCGGCTGCCACTGCGCGCAGGCCGTGCGCTGCCGGGTCGGCCATGTGGATGGCGTTGCTGACATGGCTGACCGGTTCAACGCAGTAGTAGGGCTTGTCGGCCGGCGTGAACACCACCAGGTAGGGCAGCGACGAGCTCAGGCGGAGCGAGAGTTTGTCGTCGCGGATGCGCGCCGGGCCGCGCCAGCCTTCAAAGCAGTTGTCGAAAGCCAGGTGCGAGACCTCGCCGTCGATGCCAGGCTGCGGCACCCGACGCGTGGGCAGGCCTGAGGCATCACTTTCCCAGCGGTCGGTCAGTTCGATGTGCAGGCGGCTGTGCGGCCGTTTCGGGAAGTAGGGGTGCCAGCCCAAGCCGACGGGCTGCGGGTTGGCTTCGCGGTTGGTGAAGGCCAGGTGCACTTCCAGCGCGTCAGCGGTCAGCACAAAGCGCTGGCGGGCTTCGAAGGCGAAGGGCCAGTGGGCGTCGGGTGAGTGCGTGTAGTGCAGCTCGGCTTCACCGGCGCTTTTTGACGTGACTGCCCACGGCCGCTGCCAGGCCACGCCGTGCACGGAATGCGGGTTGTCGTCGAAGTTGGGCGCCGTGGTGTGGTCGCGGCCCAGCCAGCGAAAGCGCCGGTAGCCCAGGCGGTTGGAATAAGGCGCTAGCGGGTAGCAGCCCGAACCGCGCGAACTGTCCAGATCGGCAGGCTCGGTGCTGCGCAGCACGGGCACGTCGCCAAGCCACAGCCCGGCGATGGCGCCACCCAGGTCGGGGCGCAGAGCCAGGCGCAAGTCACCGGCGCGCAGTTCAAGGGATGAGGTGATGGTCGTCTCCGTCAGTGTCAATGTCAGTAATTCGGCAGCCAAACCCGATGATGCCGCAAGGCACAGATCAAACCGTCCACGGATGCGGCGCCGGGCTGATGCCATAACGCTGGCGGGCGGCGGCAGGCACGGTGGCATCGACTGCGCCGTCGTCGGCCAAGGCCTGAAGCGCGCGCAGCACGATATGGCGCGGGCTGACTTCAAAGAATTCGCGCAGCTGCGCGCGGCTGTCGCTGCGGCCGAAACCGTCGGTGCCCAGCGTGACGTAGCGCCGGCCCGCCGGCACCCAGGCGCGCAGCTGTTCGGGCACGGCGCGCACGTAATCGGTGGCCGCGATGACGGGGCCTTGGGTGGCTTGCAGGACTTGCGTGGCCCAGGCCTGGCTTGCACCGGTGCCCAGCACCCGCGCACGCTCTGCCGCCATGCCGTCGCGCGCCAATTCACTGAAAGACGTGACGCTGCCCACCTGCGCCGCCACGCCCCAGTGGTCCTGCAACCAGCGCGCGGCTTCGATGACTTCGTGCAGGATGGCGCCGCTGCCCAGCAACGTGCAGTGGCCTTTCGCCTCTGGCGTTTCATTCGCCAACGGCAGCAAGTGCAGGCCGCGCAACACGCCGTCCTCGGCACCCGCCGGCATGGAAGCCTGCGCGTGGTTCTGGTTCATCACCGTGATGTAGAAGAACACGTCTTTGGAGTTGTCGTCGGGTGCGGCCAGCATGCGCTGCAAACCGTGCTGCACGATGAGCGCCAGTTCATAGGCGAAAGCGGGGTCCCAGGCGACGCAGTTGGGCACCGTGCCGGCAATCAGGTGGCTGTGGCCGTCCTGGTGCTGCAGGCCTTCACCGCCCAGCGTGGTGCGGCCCGAAGTGGCACCGAGCAAGAAGCCGCGCGAGCGCTGGTCGGCGGCGGCCCAGATCAGGTCGCCCACACGCTGGAAGCCGAACATCGAGTAATAAATGAAAAACGGCAGCATCGCCAGGCCATGCGTGCTGTAGCTGGTGGCTGCAGCGGTCCACGACGCCAGCGCGCCAGCTTCGCTGATGCCCTCTTCAAGAATCTGCCCGTCGCGCGATTCGCGGTAGCTCATCAGGCTGGCGGCGTCTTCGGGCTCGTAGGTCTGGCCCTGCGGCGCGTAGATGCCGACCTGGCGGAACAGGCTGGCCATGCCAAAAGTTCGCGCTTCGTCGGCGACGATGGGCACCACGCGCGGGCCCAGTTCGGGCAGCTTGAGCAGGTTCGACAGCATGCGCACGAAGGCCATCGTGGTGCTCATTTCCTTGCCGTCGGCCCGCAGCGCGAAGGCGGCAAAAGACTCGACCGATGGGACCGGCAGCGCGGGTGCAGCGGTCTGCCGAGCCGGCATGGCACCACCCAGTGCGGCGCGGCGCTGGCGCAGATAGAGGCCCTCCACACTGTCGGCAGCCGGGCGAGAGAAACGCTGGGCGCGCGCGTCGTCGTCCGTCATCGGCAGGTGGAAGCGGCGCGCAAAGTCCACCAGGTCATCGCCTTCAAGTTTCTTGTGCTGGTGCGTCGTCATGCGGCCCTGCGCGCTGGTGCCCATGCCGTAACCCTTCATGGTCTTGGCCAGGATCACCACCGGCGCGCCCTTGTGTGCCACGGCGGCGGCGTAGGCGGCGTGAATCTTCACCAGATCGTGGCCGCCCCGGTGCAGGCGGTTGATCTCGTCGTCGGTCATCGCGCCCACCAGCGCTTGCAGCTCGGGGCTCTGGCCGAAAAAACGCTCGCGGTTGTAGGCGCCGTCGTTGGCGCTGAAGGTCTGAAACTGGCCGTCCACGGTGCGCGCGAATGCACGTGCGAGCGCTTGCGTGTGGTCGCGCGCAAAGAGCGCGTCCCAGTCGCTGCCCCAGACCAGCTTGATGACGTGCCAACCGGCGCCGGCAAACACCGTTTCCAGCTCGTCGATGATGCGGCCGTTGCCGCGCACCGGGCCGTCCAGGCGCTGCAGGTTGCAGTTGACGACGAAGACCAGGTTGTCGAGGTTCTCGCGCGCCGCCAGGCTCAAGCCGGCCAGCGATTCGGGTTCGTCCATTTCGCCGTCGCCGAAGAAGCCCCAAACCCGTCGATCACCGGGCTTTTGCAGTCCGCGGTGTTCGAGGTACCGCATGAAGCGCGCCTGGTACACCGCCGACAGCGGCCCCAAGCCCATCGACCCGGTGGGGAACTGCCAGAAGTCGGGCATCAACCACGGGTGCGGATAAGAGCTCAAGCCGCGCACGTTGCCGCCCTGTGCGCGCAGGGCCGTGGCAGCGACTTCCTGACGGTAGTGGTCCAGATCGCCTTCGCTCAAACGCCCTTCGACAAAGGCGCGCGCATAGACGCCGGGCGCGGAGTGCGGCTGGAAGAACACCAGGTCGCCGCCATGCCCGCCGGTGACCGATTCGTGGCGGGCGCGGAAGAAGTGGTTGAAGCCGACTTCAAAGAGGTCCGCCGCCGATGCATAACTGGCAATGTGTCCACCCAGTTCCCCCTGCCGCGCGTTGGCACGCACCACCATCGCCAGCGCGTTCCAGCGCATCAGCGCGGCCAGGCGCTGTTCGATCTCCAGGTTGCCGGGGAAGGCAGCCTGCGCATCAAGCGCGATGGTGTTGAGGTACGGCGTGTGGCGCTGCGGCTGCCAGGCCAGCGCGTGGCGGCGCGCTTCATCTTGCAGCGCGGCCAGCACGAAGCGGGCGCGCTCTGCGCCGCCCTGGCGCACCAGCGTGGCCAGCGCGTCAAGCCATTCGCGCGTTTCGGCGGGGTCGGCGTCGCCGGGGAAGCGGATGGTGTGCAGCAGCGCGTCGAATTCGGCGCCGCCAACGGGTGGCAGGGCGCATGGTGTTGCCAAAGGTGGGTTTATTGGGTGGCTCATTTCGTTGTCACAGCTTCAGCAATGCCGGCCAACGCGCGGCGCAGGTTTTCCACCGCCGGGCAGTCGGGCGCCGCGTGGCGGCGGGCCAGGTAGGCAGTGTCGTTGTAGCTGAGCCAGACTTGCGCTGATGCGTCTTCCCACACCAGCGCTTTCAGCGGCAGGTCGATGCCCACGGTCTGCGCGCAGTCCAGGAAAGGCGTGCCGCCTTGTGGGTTGCCGAAGATCAGCACTTCGGTCGCACGCAGCGTCTGGCCGATCCTGGCCGCGCCAGCTGCGTGGTCGATGCGCGCAAACACGGTGAGCCCGCGTTCCTTCACCAAGTCTTCCAGACGCGTCATGGTCTCACGCGCGGAGTGCGGGCTCTTGACCGACACCAGGCCGTCAGCAGCGCCAAGAGCGGGGCCATGGGCAGCGCCTGCCAGCAGCAGGCAAAGGGTTGAAAAGACAGTTCGCAGTGCAGTCATGGCGGGATCGGTTGGAAGCGGTGGGCAGCGTCTTGGTCAACGGTGAAGCGCAACGGTGATGAGCAACGGTATTGGTCAACGGTATTGGGCAAGTGGTTCGGGCACGTTGTGCGAGCAGGCAGCGCTCACCAGCGGGTGCCGGGTGCGTCGAGTTCAACCTTGAGGTAGTGCGCCCCGGGGACCGGGTTGAAGTAGTAGGGCGGGATCTCTTCGAATCCCAGCGATGTGTACAGGCCGCGCGCCACCTCCATGTCGTCCAGCGTGTCCAGCAGCATGCAGGAGTGTCCCGACTGCGTGGCCAGGTCCATCAACTGCTGCGTCAGCAACCGGCCCAGCCCAAAGCGGCGGAAGGCGCGCCGCACATACAACCGCTTCATCTCGCAGGCGTTGGTGTGGTCGGCCTCGGGCAGCGGGCGCATGGCGACACAGCCGGCGGGTTCACCGTCCACCAGCGCCAGCAGCAGCGCACCGCCAGGCGGCGCGTAGTCGCCGGGCAGGCCGGCCAGTTCGGCATCGAAATTCTGAAAGCACAGGTCGACGTTCAGCGTGCCCGCGTATTCAACGAAGAGCTGGCGGACAGCACCAAGGTGCGCCGCTGCTTCCGCGTGCAGCAACTGGATCTGCGGGCCGTCGTCCATCGGCTTCAAGGCGCCAGGCTGGCGACCCAGGCCGCACCGGCACCGCAGGCCAGCAGCAGCAGCAAGGCCAGCAGGCGCTGCGGCGGTCCGTCGGCGCTGGCCGGGGTGCCCGCGGCCAGCGACTTGTTGCCGTTGAGCATGGGGCGGATCAGGTTTTGGCGCTTCTTCAGCAGGTAGTAAAAGATAGCCGCAAGATGCAGCGCCACCAGCGCGATCAGGATCCACTGGCCGTAGTCCGCGTGCCAACTGGACGCTCGGCCCGCCACGTCATTGCTGACGAAGCGGTTGAGCGGCCCGATGTTGGCAATTTCATCATCGGCCACCAGGCCCGTGGCCACCTGGATGGCCAGCAGCCCGAGCAGCGCAAACACCGAAAAACTGCCCAGCGGGGTGTGGCCCACGTCCAGATGTTCCTTGGGCCGCACCTGGCCGCGCAGGTAGCGCAGCAGCGTGTTGGGTGCATAGATGAAGCTGGCAAAACGCGACCAGCGGCCGCCCACAACGCCCCAGAGCAGACGGAAGGCGATCAAGGCCATCACCCCCAAACCCAGCCGGAAGTGCCAGACCATCGCGTTGCCGCCGACCTTGGCCGACACCACCGAACCCACCACCGCCAGCGCCAGCGTCCAGTGAAAGAGCCGGGTGGGCAGGTCCCAGACGCGGACGGAGGTCTGGTGGGGTTCGGTCGCGGTCGCGGTCTCGGTCCCGGCGCGGGTCGCAACGTCGGTCATGGTGGTGGGGTCTCCGGCGCGCTGCGCCTTGTCACGCCGCAACCATACCGCGACTGGCTGCTGGCGTGGCGGCCCGGGCTTACCCTGAAGCTGGAACGAATGGTGGAGGCGTTGCGTAGACTCTCTGAGTCTGCGGCACACCCGTGCTTCTTTAACGTTCCCGTTGTCTGGAGATCACGCATGACCCGTTTGATGCTTGTTGCCGCCGCCGCCGCCAGCCTGCTGACCGCACTGCCCGCGAGCGCGCAGTTCCAGAAGCCTGAAGACGCCGTGAAATACCGCAAGGCGGCCTTCACCGTCATGGCCAACCACTTCGGCCGCATTGGCGCCATGGCCCAGGGGCGCGTGCCCTTTGACGCCAACGTGGCCGCCGCCAATGCCGACATCGTGATGACGATGTCCAAGTTGCCGTATGCCGGCTTCGTGGAAGGCACGGGCGGCACCGAGAAGGGTCAGCCCAACGCCAAGGTCTGGTCCGACCGCGCCGGCTTTGACGCCGCCGCCAAGAAGATGCAGGACGAAGTGGTCAAGCTCGCTGCCGCCGCGCGCAGCAACAACCTGGACACGATGAAGACGGCCTTCGGCGCCGCAGCCGGCACTTGCAAGGCCTGCCACGACGACTACCGCAACCCGTAAGCCGCAAGCCACTGTTGTCAAGGCCCGGCGCTCTTCAGCCCAGGCTGGTGGATCAAGCGCCGGCCGACTTTTCAAGCGCGCTCTTCGCCGCGTCAAACTGCGCGAGTGCCTGTGCCAGGTAGGGCAGCACCGGCTGCAGGTCGGCAAACAGCGTGTGCGGCGGGTTGGCGACGAAGACGCTGCTGCCCATCATGCCGAAGCCGCGCGCGTCGGCCTGCGCCACCGTCAGGCGGGCATTGAGCCAGCCCTTCTTTGCGCCGCTGTCGGCAGCAGCCTTCAGGCGCTGCGGCAGTTGCGTGGCTTCTACCAGCGCCACCTGCGGCAGCCAGACGATGACGGTGCCTTCCGGAAAGCGTTCCAGCGATTCGCGCAAACCGGCCAGCGTGCGCGTGTAGTCAGTCTTGATCTCGTAGCTGGGGTCGATCAGCACCACGCCGCGCCGCGTGATGGGCGGCAGGTGGCCTTTCAGCGCCGCGAAGCCGTCGACCATCTTCACTTCGGCGCCGGGCACATCCCCCAGGTACGACGCCAGGATCTTGTGGTCGGTGGGGTGCATTTCCGACAACCGCAACTGGTCTTGCGGGCGCATGAGCGCTTGCGCGATGGCTGGTGACCCCGGGTACTGGCGGATGGCCTTGCCGTCATTGAACTGGCGCACCAGGGCCACCAGGTCGGCCAGCGGCGCGGGCAGGTCGCGTTGGTCCAGCAGCCGCGCAATGCCCTGTTCGTATTCACCGCGCTTGTTGGCGTACTCGCCTTCCAGTGAATAACCGCCCGCGCCGGCGTGGGTGTCCACATAACGCCAGCCCTTGTCCTTGAGGTTCATGTAGCGCAACACCAGGGCCAGAACGGTGTGCTTGAGGACGTCGGCGTGGTTGCCGGCGTGGAAGGCGTGTCGGTAGGCGAGCATGGGCGCGACTGTGCCACGATCATTCGCTGGTGGGCGCCGCGCTCAACCTACGCGACAACAGCGCCTTCTACTGCGGTGGCGCCGAGGGCTACACCGGCTATCCCCGCGCTTGACGCGGTCGCGGCCTGAGTCTGGCGCCTATCCCACGCGCCCCATGCGGGCGCGGAACAGCTCGCGCAGGTTCACGTCGCGCGGCCCGGGTTCCAGCGTGAAAGCCTCTCCGGCCTGCAACGTGCCCGGCTGCAGCACGGCCAGGTAAGCGCCGCAGAAGCCCGACTGCGCCATCAGCGTGGCCGCCTGCGCAAAACCCATCACGGCGGTGAACTTGTTGCAGGGCAGGCGCGGTTCACTCACCACCAGCACGCAGCCCGGCAAGTGCAGGCGGTCGCCCAGCCACAGTTCGTGTTCGCGCACGCCTTCAATCAGCAGGTTCTCGCCCAGCAAGCCGGGGGCGATGGGCTCGTCCCACAGCGACACCTTCGCCTGCGCGCGCACGGTTTGCCAGAAGGACAGGTGTTCGCTCGGGTAGGCGTAGATGGCCTTCGACAGGCCGCCATGGACGGTGAGGTCAGCCTGTTCGTCGCCGGCCAGGCCCAGGACGCCTACGGCCACGGGCCCGCTGACCGCTGCCTTGCCGATGGCACTGAGGACCTTGCGGCCGTTGACGACGACAGGGCGTGCGCGCCCAGTGCAAACGTGGAGAATCTTCATGCGGGGCCGGGCGGGGTGGAGGTCAGCGATTGTCCGTTCTGCCTACAAACGAACAAGCGCTGGCGCGCTACGCTGCGCAGGCACTTTGCCAGTTTCAATTGGAGAACGCCATGTTCCCTTCATTGCACCATCGAGTCCTGCCCGCCGCCCTGGCATTGACGCTCCTTGCAGCCTGCGGCTCGAAGGTCGTGAACCCGGTCAGCGGGCGCTCCGAGCGGTCGGTGATGGACGAACAGACCGAGATCGCTGAAGGCCGCAAGGCGCATCAGCAGGCGCTGGCCGAATACGGCGCGCTGGCCAACCCCCGGCTGCAAGCCTACGTCAACGACATCGGACAGAAGCTGGCCAAGCAGTCGCACCGCAGCAACCTGCAGTGGACGTTTACCGTGCTCGACAGCCCGGACATCAACGCCTTCGCGCTGCCCGGCGGGTACGTCTACATCACGCGCGGCATCATGGCCTACCTGGACAGCGAAGCGGAACTCGCTGGCGTCATCGGCCACGAGATTGGCCACGTCACTGCCCGCCACGGCGCGCAGCGCGCGACGAGCCAGCAAAACGCCGGCATCGGCGTGCTGGCCGCCACCGTCCTGGGTGTTCTGGTGGAAGGCGCCACGGGCATCGGCGGCACTGCGCAGGCCGCCAGCCAGATCGGGCAGGGCGTGGCAGCAGGCCGCCTGGCCAGCTACAGCCGCGAGCAGGAAACGCAGGCCGACCAGCTGGGCGCGGAATACCTGTCCCGCAACCGCTACAACCCGCGCAACATGGTCGACGTGATCCAGGTGCTGAAGAACCAGGAGCGTTTTGCCGCCGACCAGGCCAGAGCCGAGGGCCGTGCTGCACCCACGGGGGGAAATTGGCTCGCGTCGCACCCGAGCAACGACAAGCGGCTGTCCGATATCCAGCAGGTGGCCACGGCTTACACCGGCAGTTATGACGACGACGGCCGCGCCCGCTACCTGCAGGCGGTGGAAGGTTTGCCCTTCGGCGACAGCCGTGAACAGGGTGTGGTGCGCGGGCGCAATTTTTATCACGAGGACCTGGGCATCGCGCTCACCGCGCCGCAAGGCTGGCAGGTGAAGAACTCGGCCGAAGCGATCACGCTCGTCAACGCTGCGGGGGACGCCGGGCTCATCGTGCGCGCGGTGCCGCCCGCAGCGGGCAGCACGCATGCGGAGATCATCCGCAATGTCGTCAAGCCCACCGAAGGGCGCAGCGACACGCGCAATTTCAACGGCCTGCCCGCCACCCACTTCGAAGGCACGCGCCGCAGCGAACAGGGTCAGGCGCAACCCGTGCGCGTGTCGGTGGTCACCGGGCCGGGAAATCGCAACTACCTGCTGCAATATGCAGCCAAGGACGCTGCAGCCTTGCAACGGGCAGCCGCGCAGGTGGCGGAAGCGGAGTCATCGTTTCGCGCCCTGACGCCCACCGACCGCGCCGCAGCCAGGCCGTGGGCCGTCCGCACCACGCCCTTCCCGCGCGGCGGCTTTGCCGAGCTGGCGCAAAACTCACCGCTGCGCGCGCAGGGTGAGTCGCAGCTGAAGCTGATGAACGGGGTCTATGGCGGCGCCCCCGAGCCGAGGGTGGGCTCGCTCGTCAAAACCGTGCAGTAAGCCGCACCGCAGCAGGCCCTTGCAGCAGCCGGGCGCGGCGACGCATTACGTCATGCGCGATTTGCATGACCCCCTGCATCCCCGTGGTTACGGGGTGATTACATTGCGCCCACAATCGCTTCCCCAAGCCCGCAAGCGGGGGGCCAAACGGCATTCGGCGAGCTTCGATCAGGCACCAGCAAGAGATTGCCAAGACGGTCGGCGCTGGCCCAATTCTGTCTATGACATCGCCATGATTGGAGACTCCATGAACCGTCCCGCGCTGGAAGGCTTGCGCTTGAATGTGCCCGCCCATGTGAAACATGCGCGCTTGATCGAATGGGTCGCGCAGATCGCCGCCCTCACCGAGGCCAAGGACGTGCACTGGTGCGACGGCACCGACGCCGAATACGACCGGCTCACCGAACAGCTGGTGGCGGCCGGTACCCTGATGAAACTCAACCCCGAGTTGCGCCCGCGCAGCTTCCTGGCGCGCAGCGACGCGTCGGACGTGGCCCGGGTTGAAGACCGCACCTACATCTGCAGCGCCGACAAGGAAGACGCTGGCCCCACCAACAACTGGATGGCGCCGGCCGACATGCGCGCACTGCTGCAGACAGGCTGCGCTGACGGAACCCCTGCCCTCTTCAAAGGCGCAATGAAAGGCCGCACGATGTATGTCGTGCCCTTCTCGATGGGGCCGCTGGGCAGCCACATCGCGCACATAGGCGTCGAGCTGACCGACAGCGCCTACGTGGCCGTGAGCATGCGCACCATGACGCGCATGGGCCGCGGCGCGCTGGACGTGCTGGGTGCCGACGGCGACTTCGTGCCCTGCGTGCACACGGTGGGCGCGCCGCTGGCGGGTGATGACAAAGACGGCGCCAAGGACGTCGCCTGGCCGTGCAACGACACCAAGTACATCGTCCACTACCCCGAAACGCGCGAGATCTGGTCCTATGGCTCGGGCTACGGCGGCAACGCGCTGCTGGGCAAGAAGTGCTTTGCGTTGCGCATCGCCAGCACCATGGGCCGAGACCAGGGCTGGCTGGCCGAACACATGCTGATCCTGGGCGTGACCACCCCCGCCGGCAAGAAGTACCACGTCGCCGCCGCCTTCCCCAGCGCCTGCGGCAAGACCAACTTCAGCATGATGGTGCCGCCGGCCGGCTACCCCGGCTGGAAGGTCACGACCGTTGGCGACGACATCGCATGGATCAAACCCGGCGCCGACGGCCGCCTGTACGCCATCAACCCCGAAGCGGGCTATTTCGGCGTCGCCCCCGGCACCAACGACCACACCAACCCGAACTGCATGGCGTCATTGAAGAGCGATGTGATCTTCACCAACGTGGCGCTCACCGACGACGGCGACGTGTGGTGGGAAGGCATGACCGACACGCCGCCAGCGCACCTCATCGACTGGCAAGGCCGCGACTGGACCCCCGCCAGTGCAAAAGCCAGCGGCACGGGCGGCAAGCCCACACCCGCCGCCCACCCCAACGCCCGCTTCACGGTGGCCGCCACCATGAACCCGGTGCTGGACCCCGAATGGGACAACCCGGCCGGGGTCGCCATCGACGCCTTCATCTTCGGCGGCCGCCGCAGCACCACCGTGCCATTGGTGACCGAAGCCCGGACCTGGGTGGACGGCGTGTACATGGCCGCCACCATGGGCAGCGAGACCACGGCCGCCATGGCTGGCGGCAACGGCAGCGTGCGCCGTGACCCCTTCGCCATGCTGCCCTTTACCGGCTACAACATGGCCGATTACTTCCAGCACTGGCTTGATCTGGGCAGCAAGCTGACTGCGGCCTGCGCCAAGAGTGGCGCCAAGCTGCCGCGCATCTACTGCGTCAACTGGTTCAGGAAGGGTGCAGACGGCAAGTTCGTCTGGCCTGGCTACGGCGAAAACATGCGCGTGCTGGAATGGATGGTCGGCCGCGTTGAAGGCGTCGCCGCTGGCGCCGAGAATGTTTTCGGCTTGAGCCCGCGTTTTGAAGACTTGCGCTGGGACGGCCTGGCCTTCACGCGCGAACAGTTCAACACCGTCGTCGGCATCGACCGCGCCGCGTGGCAACAAGAACTGGTGCTGCACACCGAACTCTTCAAGCAGCTGGAACACCACCTGCCGGCCGAACTGCCTGCAGCCAAGGCTCGGCTGGAAGCTCGGCTGGCGGGCTGACAGCCCGCTGTCGGGCAGCCCAACTTGTCCAGGTTGCTCGACGCCTTCGACCGCCAAGTCGGCTGGTGCGGCCAGCCTTCGCCTTTCAGCGCCCAAGTGCTGGCGCGGTCACGGCGCTGGCTGGCCTCTGACGACGGCGCACACGCGGCGCTGGCCGCCGTTGACGAAGACCCGTTGGCCGCTGCGGTGGCGTTGCGTTGGCTTGCCGGGCTGCACCACCTCGCCTTGCGCGGCCTGCAGCCTTGGGTGGACTTGTGGCCACCGGCAGCCGGCCCCGTCACCGAAGAAGCGCTGGATGCCGCCATCGCCTTCGCCTGGCAGACCCAGCAACCTGCCCTGCTGAAGGCCCTGGCGCTACCGCCGCAGACCAACGAAGTGCAGCGCAGCGCCGCGCTGCTGCCGGGCTTGCTGCACGTGGCGACGCAGACAGCGCTGCCACTGTCGCTGGTGGAGATTGGTGCGTCGGCGGGCCTGAACCTGTGGTGCGACCACTACCGCCACGACCACGGGGTCTGGGCCTGGGGTGACACCCCGTCCGCGCTGACGCTGCGCAGTCAATGGCTCGGCGCACCGCCGCCCCTGCACGCATTGACCGTTGCCAGCCGTGCCGGATGCGACGCCGCGCCTATCGACATCCGCCAGCCCGGTGAAGGCATGCGGCTGGCCTCCTTCATCTGGCCCGACCAGCCAGAACGCATGGCCCGCCTGCGCGCGGCGCAAGCGGTCGCGTCCGCCTGCATGGCGCGCAGCGGCCTGCGCGTGCAGGCAGTCCATGCCGCTGACTTTGTGCGTCAGCAATTGCAGCGACGCGGCCTCGGGCAGGCCCTGGTGCTGATGCATTCGGTGGTCTGGCAATACATTCCCCACGCCGAGCAGGACGACATCCGCGCCCAAATGGAAACAGCGGGCAGCGCCGCCACGGCCGCAGCGCCACTGGCCTGGCTGCGCTTCGAGCCTCCCGCGCTGGATTTGGCGATGGAACTGCGCTGCCGCTTCTGGCCCGGCGGTGAAGACCGCTTGCTGGCGCGCTGCCACCCGCACGGCGCGCACATCGAATGGCTCGCAGGACCTTCAGCATGAAGTTGCAACTGCTGTCCGACCTGCACCTGGAGACCGAAACCTTCGACCCCGTGCCCGCGCCGGGCGCCGAACTGCTGGTGCTGGCCGGCGACATCGACATCGGTTGGGGCGGCTACGAACGGTTTGCCCGCTGGCCGGTGCCGGTGGTCGTGGTCGCCGGCAACCATGAATTCGACGGCCGCGACTTTGACGCAGCCCTGGCCGGCTTGCGGGGCCTGTGCACCCGGCTGGGCTTCAGATTCCTGGACCGCGAGTCGCTCGTCCTCAGTGACAGCGCGGGCCGCCGGGTGCGTGTATTGGGCACCACACGCTGGAGCGACTTTGACCTCTTCGGCGCTGAACAGCGCCCCCGCGCCGAACGTGCCGCCGCCTACTTTTTGCGCCTGATGGGCAGCACGCGCGGCGGCCAGCCCTTTGACGCCGCCGCCGTGCGCACGGAAAGCCTGCTGTGCCGCCAGTGGCTGGAAACCGAACTGCAGCGCGCACCCCAAGGCCGCTGGGACAAGACACTGGTCATCACCCACTTTGCGCCCAGCCTGCTGAGCGCCGACCCGCGCTACGGCAATCAGCCCGGCACCGCCAGCTTCTGCAATGCCGACGACGACCTGCTGCCACGCGCCGATGTCTGGCTGCACGGCCACCTGCATTGCAGGCACGACTACCGCATCGCCCGCGCCGGCCGTGTGCCCACGCGTGTGTGGTGCCAAGCGCGCGGCCTGGCGCACAAGGGCGAGGACGAGGGTTTCGACGGCAGCTTGTTGATCGAAGTCTGAGCGGCATCAAAGACGGCATCGTGCGTCGGTGCCAGACTCGGGCCACGGGCCAGCCTGGCCCGCACCTGCGGAGACACACCATGAAGATCCTCATCGCCGTCGACGGCAGCAGCTACACCAAACGAATGCTGGCCTACGTGGCCGCACACGACGAATGGCTGGGCCCGCACCACGACTACACGGTGCTGCACGCCGTCCCGGGCGTGCCGCCGCGCGCTGCAGCGGTGCTGGACAAGACCACGCTGCAGGGCTACTACGACGAAGGCGCTGAGAAGGTCTTCAAACCGATCCGCACTTTCTTCGGCAAGCAGGGCTTGAAGGCGCGCTTCGTGTCAAAAGTGGGCCCGGCTGCCGAGGCCATTGCAGACGCGGCGAAAAAAGGTGACTACGACCTGCTCATGCTGGGTTCACACGGCTTCGGCACCTTGAGCAACCTGGTGATGGGCTCGGTGGCCACCAAGGTGCTGGCCAACTGCAGCACGCCAGCGTTGTTGATCCGCTGAAGGGCGGGTCAGGCTCGGTCTGCGGACAACGGCCGGCGGCGCATCCCGCCCCAGCAAGTGGCCAGCACCATGTCCACGATCTGCGCGTCGTTGAAACTGCCACCCGCTTTCAGGAAGGCCGGCACCGGGTCGCAGGCGCGGGCGTAAATGGTGTACAGCACCACCTCTGGCGGCAGCGCGGGGTCGATGTCGCCGTCGGCCTGGGCTTGCACGATCCACGAGCCCAGCACGTCGCTGACCCGCAGGATGGCGTCGAGATAGCTCTTGCTGGCCATCAACTCGGCGCGCAGGCTGGAATTCTGCGACGGCACGGTCGGCATGTCGCCGGCCAGTTGCACTTCCAGTGCCCAGCAGGTGATGGCGTGCAGGCGCTCAAAGGGCGAGGCGTCCGTGCGCGCTGCCTGCTGGTCCACCACCGCCTGCGTGCGCTCCATCAGCCGCACCATGGCCGCGGCGGCCAGGGCTTCCTTGGAAGAAAAGTGTTTGTAGAGACTGGCCTTGGCGATGCCGACATCGGCTGCCACTTCATCCACCGTCATCAAGTCAAAACCCTTGTCCGCCAGCAGGCGGTTGACGGAAGAAATGATCGCGTCTTCGCGGACGCGCAGGACTTGCTCTTTGAACGACAACCTGACCATGGCCTGATTCTAGCCAGGGCCTAACCCTGACCGTCGCAGGTAAAACGGGTCAGTCGCGCACCGACGAACCGGTCTGCGGGGCCGTTGAAGCAGGGTCGTGCTTTCGGTTTATGCCCGCGGCTTGCGGCGTGCCGTCAGGCGCCGTACCCAGCCCGGCTGACGGCCCGCGGGCGGCGCGACAGGCGGCGGTTCGTGCTCGATGGCGTTCATGCTCAGGTCCAGGCCGAAAGCCGTGCCGTAGTCTGCGGCGTCCAGGTCCGCTGCCGGCGGGTTTGCGCGCCAAACCGGGAACCAGCGGTGGGGGGTCTCGACTTTGCTCATGATGACGGCGCTGGAGGTTTTTGTTGGTAAGGAGTGTCACTGGGCTTCCATGTGCGTGCACACCGAACAGAGGGTGGCTCGTGTGCCAGTTCACGGCACTTCAGCACGCGGGACCCCGTCGTTAGAATCGCGCCCTTTTTGAAGATTCATCAGGCTGCCGCCATGACCCGACCGACCGGCTTTGTGGCCATTGACTTCGGCACTTCCAATTCCGCCGTGGCGCTGCCCCGCGCCGAAGGCGGCGTGCGCCTGGTAGAACTGGAAGTCGGCCAGCCCACCATGCCGACGGCCGTCTTCTACCGCGCCGACACACCGCCGCAGCAGTTGGAGGCAGACCGCCTCTACGGCCGCGCGGCCATAGCCGCCTATGTCGAAGGCATCGACGGGCGGCTGATGCGGTCGATGAAAAGCATCCTCGGCTCCAGCTTGCTGGACCAGGGCACCGACATTGGTGGCGGCCGGTCCGTGCGCTACCGCGACGTGGTCGCGGGATACCTGCGCCAGCTGAAGAGCTGCGCCGAAGCCGAGGCCGGCCACGCGGTGACGCGTGCCGTGCTGGGCCGACCAGTGTTTTTCGTCGATGACGATCCGGCGCGCGACGCCCAGGCCCAGGCCGCGCTGGAATCCGCCGCGCACCAGGCCGGCTTCAAGGAGCTGCATTTCCAGTACGAGCCTATCGCCGCCGCGCTGGACTTTGAAAGCACGGTGCAGCATGAATGCCTGGTGCTGGTGGCCGACATTGGTGGCGGCACGTCAGACTTCTCGCTCGTGCGCGTGGGCCCCGAACGTGCGCAACGTGCGCAACGTGACAGCGCCGGTGGCCCCGGCCGCGCCGAGCGGCGCGACGACATCCTGGCCAACCACGGCGTCCACCTGGCCGGTACCGACTTCGACCGCCATGTCGAACTGGCCTGCATCCTGCCGCTGCTGGGCTACCGCACGCTGCGGCCGGCCAGGCCGGGCGAGGCGCCGCGCGAGGTGCCCAGCACCGTTTATTTCGACCTCGCCACCTGGCACCTCATCAACACCGTCTACGCGCCGGCACGCCTGGCCGAACTGCGCAGCATGAAGAGCTGGTACGCAGACCCGCGCCACCATGCTCGGCTGATGGCCACGGTGGAAGACCGCCTGGGGCATGCACTCGCCGCTGCCGCCGAGCGTGCCAAGATCGATGTCGCCATGCAGGGCCACGCCGATGTGGACCTGTCGGCGCTGGAAGCGCATTTGCGGTCGGCCTTGCAGGAAAAGCAAGCCGCGGCCGCCATCGAAACCGACCTTGAACGCATCGTGCAAGCGGCGCTGGACACCGCGCGCCAAGCCGGTGTGAAACCGGCTGGCGTGCAGGCGCTTTACTTCACCGGCGGCTCCACCGGCCTGACGCCGCTGGTGGACCGCATCGCAGCCTGCTTCCCGGGCGCGGCGCGGGTGCGTGGCGACCGCTTCGCCAGCGTCGCCACAGGCCTGGGGCTGCATGCCCGCGCCGTGTTTGGGGCTTCAGCCGGCGGTTGAACCCGGCCCACCCCTGGCTTTCAGGACTTGTTGGTGGCCTTGTAGGCAGCGACCGCCTTTTTTAGCTCGTCCAGCTGTTCGCACGGTGAGCTGCACAGCCTGGACAGCGCGGCCAGGTGCACTTCAGCGGTGGGCAGGTCCTTCTTCATCAGCGCCAATTCACCGGCGTACTCCAAGGCGCCTGCGTGCTGCGGGTTGATGCGCAACGCCGCGTCGTAATACCGCTGCGATGCGTCCAGGTCGGGCTTGGCCCGCATGCGGTGAGCGTGGCCCATCAGATTGTTCCAGTCGGCATCGCCCGTGGCGTTGACGCGTTTCAACTCGTCGATGGCCGCCCCCCAGCGCGCGGCCTTGCTGTGCGCTCGCGCCGCGGCGAGGGGCTGCGCCGCCGTGGCACGCGTCGGGCTGGGCGGCGGTTCAGGGGTGTCGGCGGCACGGGTGCCGGGCGCCGTGAGTGCGCACAGAGCGACCAGCGTGAATGCGGCGGCTTGCTTCATCGGGGTCTCCGGTGGGTGGAACGGGTCTTTGCGTGGCCTTGCAAGCGCCGGGGCGGCGCGGCCGCCAGGCGCGGCCGC